>JAGGYM010000047.1 GCA_021162545.1 Dehalococcoidia bacterium
CTGGGTATTTGAATGGGCAGAGAGAAGAAGGAAACGGCGGGAGTTCTGGAAACGGAGAAGGTATTAACCTGTTTTTTGAAGAGGCCACGCTCATTCTCTGCATTACTCTTTTCACGTTCAAAAAACTCCGCTCACGTTCAAAAAACTCCGCAAAACCAATGCCAAGCTCTTCCATTTGAAGTTGTGCGGGAATATAATTGAGTTAGAGTTCAATTGGGGGACAGCCCAAGTACGAGGAGCGATGAGAACAGGGCGAATAATAGGGATTGTCTTGCTGGGAATAATCCTTCTTCTTAAGTTAATCTCTTTTGGAATCTACTCTCTTGGTACTCCTCTGGGGGTAATCCTTCTTATAGGGCTAATTTTTCTCATAATATGGAAACCTAAAGCCAAGGTTCGGAATGACGAAGCAAAGCAAGTAGAAATTTTCACTGACCAGGTTTCTGAGTTTGACGGCACTCAACCCCTTCACAGTCCTGAAGATATGTCCCTATTGTTTGAGCAGGTGGCGAGGCAACTGAAGCCAAGGTATTGTGAAAAGTGTGGTGCTCAATTAGAGGTTCGCAAAGTAGAAGAGAAGGGATTTGATAAGGACACGGGTTATCCAAAGTACGATGCCATAATCGCTTGCCCGCAGGCGACTCTATACGAGACAAGCGTTCTGTCCAAGCCCTTGGTTACCTACAAAGGCCCACTTAACAAACACACTACTGATAGAATTTCTCTCATAATCCATCCAGAGGATTAGAATGTTCGGGAATTGAAGGACAAGGGCAAAGCATGAGGAAGTGGAATTGGCTGCAATGGCTACTATTCATTGCCATTATAGTTATTATGGTGATTGCAGTGCTGCCCTTCTGGGCTTTCCCAGAAGGTGAGTTCTATCCCACAGGGCAATATGACTCAGGGGGGCCTCTGGAACGTCAGGGGGGTGAAGTTTGGGAACAATTGCCATCGCCTGAAAGCAATCCTGGCTGGGTCAGGTTCATACAAGACAATGAGGGTATTACATATTTTGCCATATTCCTTTGTATTGGCTTGGGGGTGTGGATAGGGAAAATATCTTCAAAGAGACGCGACAAGCTAGAGCACGATGAGTGGGTTCGTAGGGAAAAGGCACGCGCAGAGGCGCTGGATGAGTTGTCTCGTTGTAAGAAAGCCGACGATTACGTCAGCTGGTTCTATGAGTGGAAGGGGAAGGGGATGTCACCTGAGTGGCTGCTTGAGTGGGTTTACGCCGACTACGGGCATTACCCTAGAGCGTTAAAAAATGAGTTGGTATAGCAGGGGGAGTTAGCAATCATATAGTTTCAAGTTATTCCTAGCCCTGGAGGGGAGATTTATCAAATAGCATTTATTGAGGGGGAGAAAAGATGGAAAGCAAAGGGAAACGGCGCATATCCTTCATTCTATTAGTAGTGGTCCTATTATCAGTGGTCTTACTTGTAGGCTGTGGTAAACCACCTGCAGTGCTAAGTGTCAATCCTGTGAGCATTAACTTCACCGTCATGGCTGGTCAAATAGACGAGATACCAGCTGAAACTCTAACCATAACTAACTCTGGCGGCAGTAAGATGAATTACTCTTTATCTACCGATAGCATCTGGATAAGTCTATCATCTTTGAAGGGCGAAGTTGCCCCTGGTACAGCAAGTGAAATTGAGGTTACCGTAAACATCTATGATATGGAAGTTGGCCATTACAGTGGCATAATAACTGTCTCAGCTTTAGATAATTCCCCACAGACAATCTCGGTGAATTTGAATGTTACCCCACACGTTGAGTATTACGAGACATCGTTTACACTCTATCTCACACACCTCTTCGATGATTGTTATGGCAGCATCGATGGCGTGGGTTTTGCTATTGAGGAACACCAAAGAGTAAAACTTACTTGGCGAGCCTATGGTGACAGCCCTAAAATTCTAGTAAACTTGCGGGGTCCTGGTATAGAAAGACAAGAGGCTTTTGGTGAAAAAAGTGGCACAATATCTTTTTACTGTAGCAGTGAACCTGACAAAAATACCAGCAGTACTCTTTACCCAGCAGGATACTATTCTGTCGACTTCAAAATCTGGAAAAATGTTCCTGGTTATCCATCTAGTGGAAGTGACGCTAAGATAGAAGTCGAATGCAGTATTGAGGATGTTCAGGTATAATTTCAAAGCTACACTAACCTAAATTTGTGTTGCGCATTGTTCAAGCCCTATCTAATATATCAAGAAACGGGGGTGTGCCTTTGGGTTTGCCTGATGGCAAGGGGAATAATAGCAGTCAAACTGTGCGGCAGATAATACCCCTCTCTAGCCAGGAAGCATAGGGGTTGTTTTTGGCATCAGCTTGTTCTCTAGTTAGCTTCAGTTCAAAGCTGAAAAGTTGGCGTTATTTTGGCGTTAAAATGTTTAGGACTGGTTGGGACACTAAGGTATCTTAGCTACAAAACAGGGTTTCCCTCAATGACACAAAAGGGCTAGTTTGAACGTAAAACCACTGTTTGACGTTTTAGCTTAGAATTACGAAACCGCTGCTCTACCCCTGAGCTACGCTGGCACAGGAATAGTATAGCTTTTGTGATTCCAATATTCAATCGCAGACAATCCAGGTCAGCCGCCAAGGTAGTACCTGAGCGTCACCTCCACGGGCTGGGCCAGGTTGAATTTTACCCACATGGAGTAGGGATAACTATCCGGAGCCTCGAACTTTATCTCCGATCCGTCCTTGATATCTGGATATTCTTTATATTCATAAGACATAAGACAATAATCACAATGGCATACCTCAGTAGCAGGACCGATCAACACTGTCACTTCAACGTCTTCCGGCTCTATCCCAAACTGCATATTCCATACTTGGCCCTCTTCCAAATTCAGAGTGAAAGCTTCGCTGAGTTGCTTCGACAGCGTAAATGTCTTCTCATGCCAGACAGGTTGTCCGCATCCCATAAGGGACATGCATGCCAGCAAGGCACTTGCTATGAAAACTGCCCCAGCCCTCTTATTCCTCATTCTCCTTTCTCTCCCTGTTCCACCGTTGCACCTCTCACCAGAATCCTGGGGCATAACTTAAAAGTGCTCATTTTATTCCCCACCAAGGAACTGATTGAGGCTCAAAATCGCTACCATTCCCCTCAGCAGCTTCAAAAATCATGCCACACTCCCCACTTCGCTCATTACGAGCGACTGGTGACCCAGGCTCCTGGCATTACGACCTTCAGTTCAGCCGTCAAAAAAATCCTTTGCTGAACAACCACTTGCTCAATGCTCTGGCTTCTCGCCGCCGAACTACACAGGGTTAAAGACTTTCCGACTAGGAGCTTCTCTGTGTCCCGTGACCGGCCCTTAACCGCTGGCGTTCGGTCAATAATTTTTTGCGCAGCCTGATACTTTTGGGAGTCACCTCGACCAGCTCATCGCTGTCGACAAAATCCAGCGATTGTTCCAGGCTCATCTTCAGAGGGGGCGTCAGCTTTATGGCAATATCGGAGGTGGCGGCACGGATATTGGTTTGCTTTTTCTCTTTGCACACGTTGACAGCCATATCCTGTCCCCGGGAATTCAGCCCCACTATCATGCCCTCATAGACCTGCGTGCCAGGCTCAATAAAGGTAATGCCTCTGCCCTGGGCATTGTTTAAACCATAGGTGAGGGCATGTCCTTCCACCGCTGCCACCAGCACTCCGCTGCGCATTGAATCGATGTCCCCCAGCCATGGCTCGTAACCGAGAAACAGAGTATTCATAATTCCTTCCCCCCGCGTGATGGTCAAAAAAACGCTGGCGAAGCCGATGAGCCCCCTGGTGGGAATGCGGTACTCAAGGTGCACATTGCCCCGTTCATTACTGCGCATATCTGTCAGCAGAGCTCGCCGCTTGCTCAGAATTTCCGTTAGCGCCCCGACGCATACATCCCTGGTATCAAGGACAAGGGACTCCACGGGCTCAACAAGTTTGCCGTCCACCTCTTTGGTAATGGCTTCAGGTCTGGAGACTTCGAACTCATATCCCTCCCGGCGCATGGTTTCAATCAAGATAGACAGATGCAGTTCCCCTCTGCCGGAAACAAGGAAGACATCGGGGCTATCCGTATCCTGAACCCTGAGGCTGATATTGGTCTCCAGTTCCCTGTAGAGTCTTCTCCGCAGGTGGCGTGAAGTGCAGAAGCGCCCTTCTCTCCCGGCGAACGGAGAGGCGTTGACTCCGAAGGTCATCTCCATCGTGGGCTCACCTATATCAATACCCGGCAGAGCCTCAGGGCATTCAGGGCTGGCAACCGTATCTCCAATATTGACTCCTTCCAGTCCCGCCACGGTCACGATATCGCCCGCCATGGCTTCCGGCACTTCAATAAGTTCGAGCCCCTGGCAGGTAAAAATCTGAACAATTTTCTGCTGTGTTATCTGTCCGTCTCCGCTCATGACAACTACAGGATCGCCAGGAGCCATTCCACCACGGAGAATTCTGCCGATGGCAAGCTTGCCCTTGTAGTTGTCATAATCCAGGTTGGAAATCAACATCTGAAGAGGGCCACTCTCAATTACAGGCGGCGGTATTTCCTTCAAAATGCATTCGAAGAGAGGAACCAGGTCCTTGCCCTCAACTCCCTCCTCCATTGAGGCTGTGCCATTCCTGGCACTGGCATAGAGCACAGGAAAATCAAGCTGGTCAGTACTGGTAGCCAGTTCTAGAAAGAGGTCCTGCGTCAGGCTAACCACCTCAGCCACCCGGGATTTCTCTCTGTCCACCTTGTTGATTATCACAATGAGCTTCAGGCCTTTCTCCATGGCCTGACGCAAGACAAACCTGGTCTGCGGCATAGGCCCCTCGACGGAGTCCACCAGGAGCAAACATCCATCAGCCATATTTATTACCCTCTCCACTTCACCGCTGAAATCGGCATGTCCCGGGGTATCTATGATATTTAACCTGATTCCTTTGTATGTCAACGCCGTGTTTTTCGCCAGTATGGTAATGCCCTTCTCACGCTCCAGGGGGTTGCTGTCCATTATCAACTGCCCCACCTGTTCATTGTCCCGAAAAACCTTGCTTTGCTTGAGCATGGCATCCACCAGAGTTGTCTTGCCATGATCTACATGCGCAACTATGGCTATATTCCTTATATCGTCCCGATAATTCTGAACCAATTTCACCTCTCTAGCGCGCTTCCGCCTTCTGCCACTCACTCACAGCCACAGGTCATTGCTCAAACAAATCCAGGTACATCTCCTGCGAAAGTGGGAAGCTATGACTTCAAGGGCAAAGGACTCCTCAGAGCTAAAAAACTGCTCGCTAACGGGGTTATTATAACCCCTCGGGCACTCCCTTGAGAAATCTTACCCCATCGCGCCCCCCTTATCTCAGAGAAGGAGAGGGCACTATAGCCCGGATACCAGATATAAATACAGAGGAAAGGCCTTTTCTTGACGAAGGCAGCCAAATAAGATAGGCTATACGCTCAAACCTCACACAGGAGAACTGCTAAATGTTTTGCCGTGGCATCCGTGGAGCTATTACTGTTTCAGCGAACGACAAGGAAAGCATCCTGGACGCAACCAGAAAGCTGCTCCAGGAAATGGTGCGCGCCAACGAGGTTGAACCCGAAAGCATATCAGCCATCCTCTTCACCACCACCCCCGACCTGAACGCTGAATTCCCTGCGGCGGCAACGCGCGAGATAGGCTGGACTCAGCAGATGGCTTTGCTTTGCGGACATGAAATGAACGTACCCGGCAGTTTGCCCCGCTGCGTGAGAATTTTAATGATGGTGAACACAGAGAAGAACTTTGAAGATATCTCCCACATTTACCTGGGGGAAGCAAAACAACTGCTGGTAAGCAAAACACCGATACCGGGAGGCGAAAGTTGATCGTAGTCATGAAAGTCGGCTCCAGCCAGAATGAAATTGATGGAGTCATTAATCGAATTAAGGGGTTCAACTTAGGGATACACCTGTCACAGGGGGCGGAACATACCATCATCGGAGTGCTGGGACAAACTTTCCCCGAACTTCAGGACACGTTGCGGTTGCTCCCGAACGTGGAGGATGTCATTCCCATCGGCAAACCCTACAAGCTTGCCAGCAGGGAATTCCATCCCCGGAACACCAAGGTAAAGGTGAAAGACCTCATCATCGGAGGAGACGAGATAACCGTCATGGCGGGTCCCTGCGCCGTAGAAAGTGAAGAGCAGCTTTTGAGCACCGCTCGCGAAGTCAGGGCGGCTGGCGCCAATATACTGCGCGGAGGTGCTTTCAAACCAAGCACTTCTCCCTACAGTTTCCGCGGTCTGGGCCTGGAAGGACTTAAGATGCTGGCCAAAGCCAGGGAGGAAACGGGCATGCCCGTCATTACCGAAGTAATGACCCCCGGAGACGTAGAGATGGTCGCCAGTTACGCCGACATACTCCAGGTCGGCGCACGAAACATGCAGAACTTTGCCTTGCTTGACGAAGTGGGGAAAATAGAAAAACCGGTGATGCTCAAGCGCGGATTGTCATCCACCATACAGGAGTGGTTGCTGGCTGCAGAGTATATCCTGGCCCAGGGAAACGAACAGCTTATCCTCTGTGAGCGCGGTATCAGAACCTTCGAAACGGCCACACGCAACACGATGGATATCAGCGCCATTCCCGTCATTAAGCTGCAAAGCCACCTGCCCATTATTGCCGACCCCAGCCACGCCACAGGCCAATGGTACCTGGTGCCCCCCGTTGCACTGGCGGCAATAGCTGCCGGAGCAGACGGATTGATGATCGAAGTTCATCCCGATCCCAATTCAGCTCTCAAGGATGGGGCTCAATCTCTCACATTCGATAACTTCAGGCATTTCATGGCCAGCCTGGGGCCGACAACTCAGGCTGCAGGCAGAAAACTGGCCGCCGGAGGCATAAAAGTTAAGTCCTGACTTCCATGAGAATTGAAGAAGAGCTAACCAGGCTAGTTCCACCGAAGGAAACCGCTCTTACCATTGGCGCCTTTGACGGCGTTCATATGGGGCACCGTCACCTGCTTGAACTCGTAAAACAGCGGGCACAGCAGGAGAACCTGCTCAGTGGAGTGGTCACTTTCAAGCACCATCCCCAATCGGTAGTGCATCCTCAAACCCGGATACCGTGCCTGAACACACTGGAAGAAAGAGTCGAACTGCTCAGGGAAACGCCTGTAGACCTGGTTGCCGTCCTTTCCTTCACCCCTGAAGTGGCCCGGATGCAGGCACAGGAGTTCCTCTCCCTGCTCAAGAAGCACCTGAAAATGCGCTGGCTTATAGTGGGGCCTGATTTTACCCTGGGGAGAGAAAGAGCGGGTGATTTCAACCTGATTCGTGCGGAGGGAGAAAGAATTGGTTTTAGCGTAGCAAGCGCGCCGCCTTTTTCCCTCAATGGCGAAATAGTGAGCAGCACCAGCATCCGTCGGGCATTAGCCCTGGGCGATGTAGCCAGAGCAGAGAAGTTGCTGGGACGCCACTTCTCTTTCACCGGCAGGGTTGTCACCACAGACAAGCGCGGCCGTTCCATGGGATTCCCCACCGCCAATCTCAGCATATCCCCGGAAGCGATGTTGCCCGCCGATGGCGTTTATGCCACCATTACGCAGGTAGCAGGGCAAAGCTTTGTCTCGGTGACCAACATAGGCACCAGGCCAACTTTTGGCAGCAGTGAAAAAACGATAGAAACTCACCTGCTCAATTACGACGGCGACTTATATGGACAGCATCTTAGACTGGAATTCGTACAGAGGCTGAGGGAAGAGCGTCGCTTCGCTTCCACAGCAGAGCTAAAAGCACAGATTAAAAAAGATGTCGAAAAGACAGAGGCGCTTTTATGCAAGAAATGAACAGTTCCAGATTCGATTCCATTTTGAAGCGCGGGGTGACAGAGATCATCAGCGAGGTAGAACTGGTGAAGCTGATGAAGTCGGGGAGAACCCTGAACTTGAAGCAGGGATTCGACCCCAGCGCGCCCGACATACACCTGGGCCACGTCGTTGGCTTGAGGAAGCTGCGTCAGCTCCAGGAACTGGGGCACAAAGTCATCCTCATCGTGGGAGACTGGACGGCAAGGATAGGTGACCCAAGCGGGCAATCGGCTACGCGCCCCATGCTTTCCCAGGGAGAAATAGAGTTTAACGCCCAAACTTACCTGGAACAGTTCTTCCGGGTGGTAGATAAAAACAAAACAGAGGTAAGGTGGCAAAGCGAATGGTTCGACAAGTTCACCCTGGATGAAGTAATCAAACTCACCAGCAAATTCACCGTAGCCCAGATACTGGCCAGGGAAGATTTCAACAACAGATATCGTTCGGGCAACCCTATCTCCCTGACCGAGATGCTTTACCCTCTGCTCCAGGCTTATGATTCAGTGGTGATTCACGCCGATGTCGAGTTCGGCGGCATCGACCAGAAGTTCAATTGCCTTCTGGGAAGAGAATTGCAGCAGTTCATGGGACAGCCTCCTCAACAGGTCTTTTTCGTCCCCCTCCTCGTCGGAACCGACGGCACAATGAAAATGAGCAAGAGCCTGGGGAATTATATCGGCATCACGGAACCTCCCCGGGAAATTTACGGTAAAGTGATGTCAATTCCCGATTCCCTGATCGTTGATTACTTCGAGCTCGTGACGGATGTGCCTGATGCAGAGATAACCGAATTCAAAGAACAACTGAACTCCCGCACAGTTAACCCGATGCTCCTCAAGAAAAGACTGGCTCACGAAATCGTGAAGCAATTTCACGGCGCCAGCTCCGCAACTGAGGCAGAAGCCCACTTCACAAGGGTATTCCAGAAGAGAAAAACTCCGGAGGAAATATTTGAATGTTTCTTCCCCTCCATATACACGGAAACGGGGTTATGTCAGGTCGATATCGCACCAACGCTGATAAAAGAAGGAATAATTAAGAGCAATGGTGCATTAAAACGGCTGCTCTCACAAAATGCAGTTTCCCTTGATGGCAACAGAATAAACAGCAACATCATAGATGCCCATCACGGCAGCATTTTGAAGATAGGAAAACGTAATTTTGTTAAGATATCGCTAAAATAAACTACAGGAGACGACGAAGATGCAATTACGTATCCCGGGACCAACCCCCTGCCCCCCTGAGGCCCTTCAGGCCCAGGGCAAGCAAATGATAAACCACAGGGGCAAAGAGTTTGGCAAACTGTTGAACTCGATAACAGAGAGGATGAAGAAGGTCTTCCAGACCAGGAAAGACGTACTTCTACTTACATGCTCGGGCACCGGCGGCCTTGAGGCAGCTGTCGTCAACACCCTGTCGCCAGAAGACAGGGTATTATCCACATCCGTTGGGGTCTTTGGAGACCGCTTTGCCGAGATAGCCAGCCAGTACGGCGCTACAGTAAGCTACCTCGGGGGAGAATGGGGAAAGCCCGTTGACCTTGAGGCTCTCAAGAAAGCACTCAAGGCAGACAACGGCATCAAGGCGGTGTTGACCACCCACAATGAAACATCCACGGGAATAACCAACGACATCAAGGAAATAAGCGCGCTGGCCAGGGAATTCGACAAGCTTCTCCTGGTTGATTCCGTTTCGGGACTCAGTTGCATCGACCTGCCCGTCGACGACTGGCAGTGCGATGTAGTTATCACTGCATCGCAAAAAGGCTGGATGGTGCCGCCGGGACTGGCCATGGTCAGCATGAACGAGAAGGCCTGGCAGGCTTACGCCAGAGCTAAAATGCCGCGCTACTACATGGACCTCGGCAAGGCTAAAGATTACCTGGAGAAAGGACAGAACCCCTGGACTCCGACCATATCTCTTTGCTACGCACTGGATGCTACTATGGACCTCATGTTGAAGGAGGGACTGGCCAACATATTTGCCCGACACGCCAGAGTAGCTCAGATTGCCAGGGATGGAGTGAAATCGCTGGGATTATCCCTCTTTGCCCAGGAAGACCATGCCTCCAATACCGTTACGGCCGTTAAGGTCTCCGGCAAAGTAGATGCCCTCAAGCTCGTTAATTTACTCCGGGAAGAGCACGGTGTCGTCCTCGCCGGAGGACAGAAGAACCTATCAGGAAAAATATTCCGCATCGGGCACCTCGGCATGGTGCACGAGGAAGACATCAAAGAGGTGCTTGAGGCACTGAAGGAGGCCCTCCCCGAAGCGGAATCCTGACCCTTGAGAAAAAAGCTGTAAAAATGAGAGGCATAAAAGATGAAAGTACTGGTAACTGATAACGTTTCCGAGGAGAACCTGAAGGTGCTTTATAACCACGTTGAGGTTGACAGCAAACCCAATTTGACCTCCGGGGAACTCAAGGAGATAATCGGAGACTACGATGCGCTGATAGTGCGCAGCAAGACGAAGGTATCGGCAGAGGTCATCGAGAGGGGGAAAAACCTTAAGGTGATCGGCAGGGCAGGAGTAGGCATAGACAACATAGATGTCAACGCCGCCACAGAGAAAGGCATCGTCGTGGTCAATGCCCCCACGGGCAACACCGTGTCCGCTGCAGAGCACACCATCGCTTTAATGCTTGCCCTGGCACGTAATATTCCCCAGGCAAATAGCCAGCTCAAATTGGGAAACTGGCAGCGCGAGAAGTTTGTCGGCGTTGAACTCAGGGAAAAGACCCTGGGCATCATCGGGCTGGGCAACGTGGGCTCCGAGGTAGCCAAGAGGGCACAACCATTTGAAATGCGCGTCATTGCCCATGACCCCTTCGTTTCCGCGGACTATGCCGACCTCCTCAATGTAGCTCTGGTTCCTCTGGAACAGTTGCTCAAGGAATCCGACTTCATCACTTTTCACATACCCCTGACGGCAACCACGGAACAATTGATAGGCGCCGAACACATAGCGATGATGAAACCAACCGCCCGCATCATCAACTGCGCCCGCGGTGGCCTGATCAACGAAGAGGCCCTGGTTGAAGCCATTCGACAAAAAAAGATAGCGGGTGCCGCTTTCGACGTCTTCGTCAAAGAGCCCATAACGGACAGCCTCCTCTTCCAGGAAGACAATATAATAGTTACCCCTCATCTTGGCGCCTCCACCATTGAAGCGCAACAGAACGTTGCCAGGGATGTAGCAGAGCAGATTTTAACCGTGCTGCAGGGGCAGTTCAGCCGCTATGCCGTCAATGCACCACACATCTCCCCCGAACTGGTGCCCTTCATCAAGACAGCCTCAATTATCGGCGGGCTTGCCAGCCAGTTAATGGAAGGACAGGTAAATTCGATACGCATCAATTATTGTGGTGAAGTTACCAGCTACGATTGTACTCCCATTAAAACCGCTGCCATCAGTGGCCTGTTGCAGTCGATGACCGAAGAAAGAGTTAACCTGGTTAACGTCAACCTGATAGCCGCACAGCGGGGTTTGAAAATCAGCGAGGAGAAGCAACCTACATCAAAAAATTATCCCAACCTGCTCACGCTGGAAGTTAATACGGACATAAAAACTACCACCGTCTCAGGAACAGTCAGAGACGGAGAAGCTCACATCGTCCAGATCGATGAATTCTGGATGGATATCGTGCCGACCGGCGGTTATTTCTTCTTCTGCCATCATATCGACCAGCCCGGATTCATCGGAGCAATCGGAGCAATAACCGGCAAGGCGGACATCAATATCAGCTCCATGCACTTGAGCAGGCTGAAACCTCGCGGTCCTGCCCTGGTTATCCTCGCACTGGACGAAATGCTTCCCGAAGAGCAGAGGCGGAAAATAGAGGCCCTGCCGGGAGTCGATTCTGCCAGGGCAGTAAAGCTATAACGCAGCAACTGCCCTGCGATTTGCGAAAAGGAAATTGTCTCCAACCGGGGTTCATCCAAGGGAGTTAATCACCAGACCGGCGGGCACCTTGGGATAAAAATAGGTCGATTTGCGCGGCATCCTGTCCCCAGCATCCACAACGGCCTCGATCTCATCAGGGCGGGAAGCGCGCAGGAGAAAAGCCAGCTGATATTCTCCCTGCTCCACTCGCTGGTAGGCCCCGGCAGAGCTCACGGTATAGGAAACATGCTCCTTGCCCCGCGATAATCCCAGCGCCGTTTCCAGAACAACGTGATTCAGGATGCTGATTCCAAAGTTCTGATAAACTGGAGAACGATCGACTGGCATTATCTCTTCGAAGACCACTGTCTTCCGCTTTCGCAAAAGCCCAAGGTGACCCGGTTTCAACCCCAGAACAGCGAAAAGACAATCTTCAGGTATCAGGTCATTGATGCTCTCATCAGAGAGCAGAAATTCAAGAACATCTCCAGACAGGGGCACGAAATCCAGCACAAAAAACTTTTCAAGCCTGCTCAGCAGCTGGGAATTCTCCATCAGAGAAGGACTGATGCCACGCACCATCCGATGAATGGGGAAAATCACAAGACCGGGATCAGAGAACTCCACCAGGGATACCAGGACGTAATCACTTGCCTCCCCGGAACTACCAGGAGAAGATGATTGCCTCTCCTGCTGGTACGTCAGGGCCGTTTCGTAACGGTGATGGCCATCAGCCAGATAGAGAGACCTGCCCGAGAAAAATTGTATCAACTTCTCTTGCAGCGCGCGGTCTGTTATTCTCCACAGGTCATGCCTTTCCTCTCCACCATCACCTTCCTGAGGACTGGCGACCTGTTTGAGTACGGGCTCACCCTGAACCACTTCAGAAAAAATGGCAGCGCTGCTCTTCTCCTCGTCCCGGTAAAGGCAAAACAGCGGGCTGAAATTGGCATGGCAGGCCTTCATCATCTGAAAGCGGTCGCTTTTGTCTTTGGGAGACGTTTCCTCATGAGGATAGATGCCCTCCCCCCAGGGAACGAGCTTGAGCCGAACAAACAACCCTCGCCGCATATACCTTTTCCCAAGGTAAGTAAAATAGTGATCGTGCAGATAAAAAGAAGGCTGGTCGTCAAATTTGAGAATCCCTTCCTCAAGCCACTCCTGGAAGGTCTCCGCCGCCCTGTGATACTTATCGCTGGAGGCCACTCCACTTTGCTCCACCTGCTCGAGAGGAAATTCCAGCCGAATGGCATTGTATTCCCCCACCCGGTAATAAAATTTCTGCTGCTCGGGATTGATAACATCATACGGAGGACAAATAAAGGTGGCTACTCCCCCCCTTACCCCCTGACTGTAGCGTATACCGCAAAAAGGACAAATTTCCATTGTGCCAGTTACGCGTTGCCACTTAAGGCCCGTGGTAAACCTCCTTTCCAGGATTTTTTTGCCCTGGCCAGAGGCAAATCAAGATAGCCCTCGACGACCAGGTATTGCCCGCCGACTTCTCCCAGAAAGGCCAGGGGCACTCGCCACTTCCTGGTTATACGACTCAATTTAACCAGCGCACTGCGGGTTAAAGATATCACAATTCGAGATTGCCGCTCGCCAAAGAGAACAGAGTCCAGTCTGACATCCGCAGAGGTGGCCTTTGTTTCCCCCTCTGGCTGCTCTTCAAGACGGCAGGATATCCCACCCCTGAAGCCAATATTGCCCGCGATACAGCTTTCCGCAATGGTTACCGCCAGACCTCCATGAGAACAGTCGTGGGCAGATTTAACGAGCCCTGCCCGTATGGCCTCCAGAAGGCAACGCTGCACCCTTCTCTCCAGTGCCAAATCAATGGAAGGCCTGCCCCTCACCAGACCATGCGACATCTCCAGATATTCACTGCCCCCAAGACCATCTCTACCTTCATCACGGGACAAAACCTCTCCCAACAGGAATACCAGGTCGCCTTCATCCTTAAAGGAAGTAGTGCAGCAAGTGCTTACATCATCCAGCAAACCCACCATCCCTATAACAGGGGTGGGGTAGATAGCTCCATCTCTGGCTTCATTGTAGAGACTGACATTGCCACTAATAACAGGAAGCTGTAACTCCCGGCAGGCCCGGGCTATACCTTTAACGCACTCCCTCAATTGATAATAAACTTCCTTTTTCTCAGGATCACCAAAGTTAAGACAGTCAGTTATAGCCATGGGCTCAGCGCCACTGCAAACCAGATTTCTGGCTGCTTCAGCCACCACGATCACTCCCCCCACAAAGGGATCAAGATAGCAATATTTACCGTTGCTATCAGTCGTCAGGGCAAGTCCCTTCCTCGTTCCCTTGACCCGCAGAACTGCGGCATCACTGCCGGGAAGAACCACGGAGTTGTTCATCACCTGGTGGTCATACTGACGATAGACCGCCTCCTTGCTGGCAATATTGGGAGAGGACAGCAACTGCAACAGGGTAGGATTGCACTGTCTCGGCTTCAAATCAGGGACAGACCGCGCATCAAAAGATTGAACTTCGCCGAGCCATGAAGGTTTCCTCGCCCGGGGGCGATACAGTGGAGGGGATGACAGCAAGCTCACCGGAACTTCAGCGGTGATCTCCTCTCCTTCCCTGATTACAGCCATGCCATCTCCGGTGACCTGCCCGATAACAACGGAGGGAACCTCCCAGTGATCAAATAAAGCCTTCACCCTGTCCTGATATCCCTTCTTAACGATTAACAGCATCCGCTCCTGTGATTCCGACAGCATCACTTCATACGGAGTCATGTTTTCTTCGCGACGAGGCACCTTGAGCACGTCCAGATCCAGACCACAACCACCCTTTGCAGCAGACTCTATAGCGGAACTGGTCAGTCCCGCAGCTCCCAGGTCCTGCATGCCCACGATCCAATCTGTCCGGGCTAACTCAAGGCACGCTTCTATAAGCAATTTCTCCAGAAAGGGATTGCCCACCTGAACTGTAGGCCTCAATTCCTGGTCACCGCCAAAGGTGCGCGACGCCAGCCCCGAAGCACCATAAATCCCATCGCGCCCGGTATCAGCTCCCGCCAGCATGAGAAGGTTTCCCTCTCCCCCCGCGCTGGAACTAACCAGTTCTCCTTCATGAGCGATGCCTAGACAAAGAACATTGACCAGGGGATTAGTGGAATAACACTCCGAAAAAGAGATTTCCCCTCCAACATTGGGAATCCCCAGGCAGTTCCCATAGGCAGCAATGCCATCGACAACGCCATTGCACAGGTAGCGATTATGTACCTGAGAGAGAGGGCCAAAACAGAGGGAATTCATCAAAGCAATTGGCCTGGCCCCCATGGTGAAGATATCGCGCACGATGCCGCCTATCCCGGTAGCCGCTCCCTGGAAGGGCTCAACCGCCGAGGGATGATTGTGAGACTCCATCTTCATCACCACCACCAGCCCATCCCCGATGTCCACCACCCCAGCATTCTCTTCTCCAGGCTCCACCATTACGCGCTTGCTCTTGGAAGGCAAGAGCTTGAGCAAGGGTTTGGAATGCTTGTAGCCACAATGCTCGCTCCACAGAGAGCCCAGGATGCCCAGCTCCACCTCGGTTGGCTCCCGGCCCAGCCCCTGGATGATGAGCCCGTATTCCTCCTCACTTAAAGCGACTTTATCCAGATCTTCTTTGGTAATATTCAACGATAGACTCCCAGATCACATTGCCATCAGTGCTCCCCAAAATGGCTTCACAGGCTCTCTCCGGATGAGGCATCATGCCCAGCACATTACCTTCCCTGTTAACTATACCTGCAATATTGTGCAGCGAGCCGTTGGGATTAGCTGCACTGGTTATCCTGGCAGAAGCAGTGGAATAACGGAAAACGACCTGTTCATTGGACTCCAGCTCCTGCAGCGTGGCTTCATCGGCATAATAGTTGCCTTCATAGTGGGAGATAGGAATTTTCAACACCTGTCCCTTATGACACCCAGAAGTAAAGGGACTGCTGTTGTTCTCTACCCTGAGATTAACCCACTGGCAGCGATATTGCAGATGGTCAGCGGGCAGCAAAACGCCGGGAAGAAGTCCCGCTTCACATAAAATTTGAAACCCATTGCAGATGCCGATGACCACTCCACCTGACATGGCGAATCGTTCCACTTCGCGCATGACCGGAGAAAAGCGAGCTATAGCCCCGGCCCGGAGATAATCCCCATAAGAAAACCCGCCGGGAAGAACGACGCAATCGTATCCGAACAGGCTGGTCTCCTTGTGCCAGATATAATCAGCTCCCCCTCCCAACACATCGTGAATAGCATAATGGCAATCTCTATCACTCCAGGTGCCAGGGAAAACAACTATGCCAAATTTCATGCCACAAACAAAAAGGGCGGCACTTTACCGCCTTTACCCCTGTCTCGCCAGCTCAAAATTCGCTAGCTTCACCACTAAATTTCAGACAACAATTGTGAAACAGTATCGGCAACCTCTTTCCCGTCAGCTTTACCCCGAAGTTGAGGCATAAGCTGAGACATCACCTTACCTTTATCTCCCGGGCCTTTAGCCCTCGCCACCTCAATAACTCGTCTCACCTCAGCTACGATATCATCGTGGTCCATCTGCTGGGGAAGGAACTCCATAAGAATTTCCATCTCCTCCTCCTCCTTGGCCACAAGATCATCACGCCTCCCCTCTTTGAACATCCCAATGCTCTCTCGATGCTGTTTCACTTCCTTGCTGATAATCTCAGTCACCGTAACGTCATCAGCGGGTCTTTGTGCAGCAATTTCAGAATTCTTTATCCCAGCAAGCACGGAACGAAGGGTAATAACTCGAATTTTTTCTTGGCGTTTCAGAGCCGCATGAAGCTCTTCCCTGATTTTATCTTTTAGTGCCACCGTAACTACCTGGCACTCTTGCGCTTCTTCACCGCTTCCTTCCTCTTCCTCTCTTCGCTGGGCTTCTCATAGAACTTACGCCGGCGCACCTCGGCTAAAATACGGTCTCCCTGAACCTGCTTGCTAAACCTACGCAACAGGCTTTCAAAACTTTCTCCAGGGTTAAGTCTCACATCAGCCATAAACTTTAAGAACCTGGATATTTTAGCCTTATAGTTAAACTATGTCAAGGATTCCGGTGGTCTGTATCCTGTCGCAGAGATTAAAATCCAGGTGCACTCCATTCCAGCTATGCCATTACCAAAAGACACCAGCTATCAGCAAAGCTAATTACACCATCATAAGTTTGGAGAATTTAGACCCAGTATTATTTAGTCTTCTCTCCCGGTTAACTAATACAGTTAAACTCATCTTAGTTTCAAAACCAGGGACGGAAGTTCCTCCGCCTTGCTTGATTCTTGAAAATAGCAGGAAATCACAGGTCCCTCAGTTAGTACTTTTGAACGATAGACAAAATCAAAGCCTGGTGGTAAATTATAATTGCAGGGAATACCTGTGGGAAATAATCTCCTGGTTTTGGAAAAGGCGGTGAGTAATGGGTATATTATCTGAATTGTTCGGCGGGAAGAAAAAGAAGGGAAAAAAGGGAGAGGATTGGGAAGGACCTGAGGAAGAGGCTGGCGACGAAGGAGACGATGATAGTGACGATGGGGATGATGACGGCGGGGATTAAGCTCCAGCAAAGGCCCTGGGAGGCTGGGGCATCACTTTACTGCTAAAGCTAGCTCATGCACGGCAAAGCACCCAATTTGTATCTAGCTTGTCATTGTTTCCGCACTCATGACCCAGGCTCCTAGTTGACCAGAGTGGGGGAACTTTCGGCCAGTCAGGTAGTTCTGCAGCATGGAATCTCCCCTGTGAATTAGAAACAAATCAGGATAGCCCTCCGGGAACCTGGACCGTGGTGATTTACATTGGGGGAGAACTTGACCGCACGCTGAGCTTTACCCTAAGCGGTGCTCAGACTCCCACCCCCAGTCCTACAGCTACTCCCACACCCACACCTGGAATTAAGCATCTATCCTGCGAAAATAAAGACAACGAAGAGAAAGATTGCTGTTGTTTTAAGGAGGCGCATACCTACCGGTTTGACCCACAATATGTTTCATCGGTAGTGGCAAAATTTGATACAGGGAGAGGACTTGATTGCCATAGCACTGTGGAACTTCAGGTTGATAAAGGCGCAGGATGGGAGACAATAAAGACTGTAGCGGCGGTTTCTTCGTCAGGGAGTTTAGAACTTGCACCCGTAGAGGTCAAGGTTCCTGTGAACGATACTATTTCAGGCTTCAGAATTTATGATGGGTGCGTTTGTTGTATAGATTCGTCGGAAATTACAATTTACAGCGAAGGTACGCCACCACCTACCCCCACTCCAACGCCCACAGGAACAGCGCTTGTAGCTGAGTCCCGAACCATGGCTCCCAGCGGGACAGTGCAGGTTCCCATCCGCCTGGAGAAGGCCGAGAACATCGGCAGCATGAACTTCGTTCTTACCTATGACCCTAATGTGCTAAAGGTAGCCCGGGTGGACAAAGGCTCCCTGCTCAGTGGCATCGCCTTTGCTCCCAATTATAAGGAGCCGCCAGTCATCCGTTTTGGCTTTGCCACCAAGGATGGCGTGAGCGGCAGCGGCTCAGTGGTTTATGTTGAGTTTGAGGCCATAGGCAGTGAGGGCAGCAGCAGCCCTCTCACCCTTTCTGAGATACTGACCAAGGATATCTCGGGCCAAACCATTTCGCTCAGCACTCAAAAGGGAAAGGTGACTATACAGCAAAAGACTTTGAAAGGTGACTACAACGGCGATGGTAAGGTTACCGAGCTGGACGCTCTGGCAGCGCTCAGGATGTCAGTCAATCTGCTTGTTGAAAACCTGATATTGGATATGGATAATGATGGGAAGGTGACTGCTGAAGATGCCCGACTGATTCTGGAACAGGCGGTAACGGCAAGGTAGTAACCGGCAAGGTCTTCCAGTCCAAAATTTACTGGGGGTAGTTAAGATGAAAAGTAAAGCTACATTCTCGGGATGGTTCCCACAACTTCTACTGGTTTTAATGTTAGTGATGGCACTGGCCTTGGGAGGCTGTAATCTCATCCCCATCCCCAAATCAGCTGCTGGGGTAGTAGGAGTGCCCATCAACTTCAGTGGCGCCAGTAATGCAGGCAGCCTCCACATTGAGCTAGTCTACGATTCAACGATGCTGGAAGCAACGGAAGTGAAGGCTGGTAAACTGGGAGGAAATGCTGTAATTGAATCCAATCTGGGAACCCCTGGACGGGCGATAATTGGAATCATTGACGCCGTCGGCATAAATGGGGATGGCTCAGTGGTCACGGTATCTTTCAAGACAAAGGGCAAAGAGGGAACCAGTTCCTTAACACTGGAGAATATAGAAGCCTACGATGCCGAGACTCTCTATGACATCATTACCAGGACTTCCCCAGGAGAATTTGTGGCTAAAGATAGTTCCTTCACTGCTCCGGTTATCACCTTTGTTGCTTGATGGATCGCTGCGAAGGAGCTCGGTTTTAACTATGTGGCTGTCTGGAATAGGGAAGTCCTTGCTGGTTATTCCTCTTCTATTATTGTTGCTATTGAGTACTGCTGGCTGTATCTTCACAGAAGATAGCCCTGCACCAGGATGCATCAAATACTGGGGGCTACACCAGTAGGGGGCTGTTGGGGCAAGAGCGCCATTATAGACATCAAGGTGGAGCCAGCGATTGACTGTCTCAAGATTGAAGTGAACAACTGTAACGGAGACATTCTGGAGGTCACCAGTCCCAGACCCGGTACCTAACCATTTATTTCGACGCAATACAAATCCCGCAGGAGCTCGCCGGCATCGTAGAGAATGGAACTGCCTTTGCTCATGATAACCTGTTATAATTTTGCCAGCCGCATGGTGGATATCATCAGGCCCCGGTTTTGCTGGACTTGCTACAAATCCGTTTTGCACTGCGCGGCTGATATCGAGAAGAAATAACGCTATGAACTGGATGCGCTACACGGCGCTGGGAATAGGTATAGCCTTCGGGCTGCTGTTTCTGGTTTTCGCCTTTGGTGAAGGATTCGGCGAGTACTTTAGCGGTGCTACCGGGTTGCGGGATTACATTCTCCTGGCATGCGGTCCCATATCAATGATTTTGGCTACTCTCGTGGCCATCAAGCGCGAGAGAATCGGTGGGTGGTGGCTGGTCATCGCGGGCATCATCTCTACTGTGCTTTTCACCTTTGAGCTTTTCGATGTACCCGAAACGCTGCTGATAACGCTGCTGATTTACCCCGTGCCCATGGTGGTCGCCGGTTTCCTGTTCCTGATTCATGATGTAAAAACCGCGGAAGGTGATGACTGGTAAGCCGTAAAAATGCACCCCTTGTTCTGGCCCGTCTGCCGTGCTTTGCGCGGAGAGAGTACGTTTCCGGAGCAATTGCCTACCGGGAAATAGTTGTGTCGAAGAAGGCAGAGAACCCGAGAAGAGTTAAATGAGGTCTGGAAGGAGGTTGAAACAAGCCAGGAGAAACTTTATCAGGAAGGGCTGGAGGAATATCCCAAATCGGGAGTTGTCCCGGGAAATCTGCTCATGGTGGCGTGGGTTGCCGCTGGTACCATCGGCTGCTGGTTTCTAAACCCCATCATCGCCTGGATATACCTCGCCTTTACCCTGATGATGGTGTACCTGGTGCTGCGGAGGCTGGTGTGCCGAAGCTGCTATTATCACGACAGGCGCTGCGCCCTGGGCTGGGGCAAGCTGGCAGCCCTCATATGTAAACGGGAAGATATATCGAAGTTCAGCACCGGTGTGGGCTTGAAGCTAGCTCCCATGACCTATGGATTGCTGTCCCCTGTGCCCGTCGTTGCCCTAGCCTTCGAAGACGCGACTGATAATTATAGAACGACAGCAGGGGGAAATCTGGACATCATCAGGAGTTCTGGATGAGTGAGATAAGGAACATCGCCAGCGTTATCTCCGGGCAATACGAGTCCGATGGCGGTTGGGGTAAGTATGCACCCTTCGAGGTGCTGGTTAACATAATGCTATCGCAGAGCACGCACTGGAGAAATGTGGATGCCGCCATGGAGAGGTTCGTCCGTAAATTCAGAGGGATCGATGATGTGGCCCGCGCTGACCTGGCGGAAATAGAGAAAGCCATCAGGCCCGCGGGCTTCTATCGAGTGAGGGCGGCCAGGATTTCCCGGCTGGCCAGGAGTTTACAGAAAAATCACGGCGGCCGTCTGGAAGGGATAACGGAGCTTCCCTACGCTGAAGCCAAGAAGGAGCTGACCTCGCTGGAGGGAATAGGACCCAAGACGGCGGACGTTTTCTTAATGGCGGTCAGGGGCGAACGGGTTTTGCCCGTCGACGTTCACATCTTCAGGATAATGAAGAGGCTTGGGGTGGCAAAGGGTGGGGATGGCTATGAAAGCCTGAGGGCGAAACTCGAGAAGGAGATACCCCCGGGCGAGAGGGCAAGAGTGCACCTGGCGCTGATAGAGTTCGGCCGCCAGATTTGTAAATCACAAAACCCCAGGTGCGAGGAGTGTCCCATACGAAAGCACTGCAGGGAAGGGGATAAGACGGATCGAGGTTGAATCTATCCCCAACTTGCCCCGTGGTATACTTACCCCGGCAAGTTGAGGAACGGATTAATCAGTTTCTCATCACTGGAGGCAAATATGAGCATCAAGTTTGGCACCGATGGCTGGAGGGCAATCATCGCCGAGGACTTCACCTTCGATAACGTTCGCCGTTGTGCCCAGGGGGTGGCTGACTACCTCAGGCAGAGCGGGCAGGGGAGGAGAAGCATGGTGATAGGTCATGACACCCGCTTCGCCTCGGAGGACTTCGCCGCCGCCGCCGCCGAAGTTCTGGCAGGCAACGGCGTCAGGGTTCACCTGTGCCCCGGGCCAGCCCCCACACCGACAATCAGCTTTACCGTTACCCGCACCGATTCGGCAGGCGCCATCATCATCACCGCCAGTCACAACCCTGCCAGGTGGAACGGTTTCAAGTACAAGACACAGGACGGCGCCAGCGCCCCTGAAGAAGTCGTCGGACAGATAGAAAAGAACATAACGGACACCGTCGTGGAGCAGACAAAGAAGCTTCCCCTGGGAGAGGCCCTGGAGAAGGGCCTGGTTAAATACCACGACCCCGTGCCGGCATATTTCAAGCGCCTGAGCCGCCTTGTCGATTTGGAAACTCTGCGCAGGCAGAAGATCAAAGTCATCGTTGACCCCATGTACGGGGCAGGCATGGGCTATTTCAGGACGCTCCTCGAGGGTGACAACATGGAAATCGTGGAGATAAACTCCGAGAGAAATCCTCTGTTTCCCGGGGTTCAACCCGAGCCCATTGCTAAAAACCTGGGTAAGCTCTCCCGACTGATTCGGAAGGAGAAGGCAGCTGTGGGACTGGCTACCGATGGGGATGCCGACCGCATCGGCATCATGGACGAGGAGGGAAATTTCCTCAACCAGCACCAGGTTTTTGCCCTGCTCAGCCTCTATCTTCTGGAGGTGCGCGGTGAGAGGGGAGCCATCATCAAGACGCTGACCTCTACCAAGATGCTCACCGCGCTGGGCAAGCTCTTCGGCGTTCCTGTTTACGAGACTTCGGTGGGATTCAAATACGTGGCCCCCATGATGATGGAAAAGAACGCCCTCATCGGAGGCGAAGAAAGCGGGGGATATGGCTTTCGCGGACACATACCCGAAAGGGATGGCATCCTCGCCGGGCTTTATTTCCTCGACTTCATGGCGAAAACGGGCAAGACACCTTCCCAGCTTCTGGCTCACCTTTACGACGAAGTCGGGCCTCATTACTATGACCGCACGGATTTCCATTTTCCCGCCGACCAGAGAGAAACCATCCTGAAGCGCGTCTCCGCTGCTTCACCCGACGCCATAGCCGGGATTCAAGTGTCACGGCTGGATACCACCGATGGATTCCGCTTTATGCTGGGAGAAGACTCCTGGCTGCTGGTGCGCTTCTCCGGAACAGAGCCACTATTGCGCATCTATGCTGAGGCTGAAAGCCAGGAGAAAGTGCGTGAACTGCTGGAAGCGGGCAGAAAAATAGCGGATTTACAGGAGAAACAATGATGGTAGACCTTGACTCACTGGAAACTTACAGACGGTATGACCCCGAGGGGATGCTGCTGCACCTGCACAACCTGCCCCGACAATGTCGGGACGCCTGGCGGGAAGCTGGTGAATTTGCCCTCCCCTCCGACTTCAAGGACATCGACAAGGTGGTCATCTGCGGCATGGGAGGCTCGGCCATCGGAGGCGATTTACTGCGCAGCCTGGCATCCGACATGCCAACCCCCATCATCTTTGTCAACAGGGAATACGACCTGCCCTCCTTCGTGGACGAGGAGACGCTGGTGGTTACCTCGAGCTACTCGGGCAATACCGAGGAAACGCTTTCCGCCTTTGGCCAGGCGCTGAAGACAGGTTGTAAGAAGCTGGTTCTCACCACCGGTGGCAGGCTGGGAGAACTGGCAAGAAAAAATGGGGTGCCCATCTTCGCCATAAATTATGTCTCTCAGCCACGAGCTGTTCTGGGCTATAGCTTTATACCCCTGATAGCCTTTTTGTGCCGCCTGGACCTTCTGAAGGACAAATCAGCGGAAATGGCGGAGATGGTCGCTGTGCTTGAATCACTGCTGGGAGAGGTGGCAGAAGGCGTGGCGACATCCCTCAATCCCGCCAAGCAACTGGCGGGCAAGCTGTCTGGTAAGCTGGTGCTCGTTTACGCCGGTGGCGTACTTGCTGCCGTGGCACGTCGCTGGAAGGGACAGCTCAACGAGAACAGCAAAAACTGGGCTTTCTGCGAGAGCTTCTCTGAACTGAACCACAACGCCGTGGTGGGCTACGAATTTCCCCAGGAATTTGCCGAAGGAGTGTACGTTATCATGCTGCGCAGCCCAGAACTACACCCCAGATTGCTTGCCAGGTATCGGGTAACCGGCGAAATCCTGGACGGAGCAGGAGCAGGGAATGGGATCGTCGACAGCCGTGGAGAGGGCAGGCTGGCGCAGATGATGAGCCTGGTGTTTCTCGGGGACTGGACAAGCTATTATGTAGCTATGCTCAACGAGACTGACCCCACACCAGTGAACACCATCGCCTACCTCAAGGCCCGCTTGAGCCAGCTCTCATAGCCCCCGGAGGAATTCGGGACGCAGCATGCGCGGGTCTCTTTTTGCCAGCATACTTTCCAGCTGGCGCAGCATTCCACCTTTGTCCCGGGGCAGAGTCCCCCTGATGGAGAAGTAATTGGAAGCGTGCATGGAACTGAAAAAGCACTTGCTGAAGCTGGAATTCTCTACCATTATCTTGAGCTCTTCCAGCGACCTGAAGGGAGAGATGAGGTGAAATCTGCCATCCTGCCACTCCTGATATAGAGGAGTGCCCGGCACCACGGTCAGCGTCAGCGCCCCAGCATAATCGGGATCGGCTTCGCTCAGACCCTCTGACGTTGCCAGTGCGTGCTTTTCGCTCCCCTCAACACCACCAAGTCCCAGTATCACCGTGATCGAGGAAAGAATGCCGGCTTCTTTTATCTTCCTCCCTGCTTCGACTATCTGCTGCGACTTTGCTCCCTTCTGCACCTTCCGGAGCACCTCATCGTCTCCGCTCTCCATACCCATGTAGATAATGCCCAGCTTGAGCTCCCTCAGCGTCCTGAGTTCATCCACGCCTATCCTCAACATATCGCCCGGTGTGGCGTAAACGCCCACCCTTTCCAGCCGGGGAAACTTCTGGTTCAGGTATTCCAGAACCTCCTTCAGTTCGGGGAAGGGATAAACCAAGGCATCGCCATCCTGGAGAAATACCTTCTTGCCGTCCCAGTGTTGTGCGATGGCATACACTACGTAGGGCATGTCGGGTATCTGGATGCCGCTCTGATGATACAGAGCCACTGCGTCGATTTCCCTTTTTACCTCGGCAACTTCTCTCATCTGAAGCTTTACGCCATGGAAGTTGCAGAAGGTACAGGTATTATTGGAGCAACCGAAGGTTACGGGGAGATAATAGCTTCTCCACTCGCTGGGAGGGCGAAGGATTTCAGGTCTTTTGAAAAGCATATCAGCTATCTCTCCTTCCAAGCAGCCAGTTCTGAATCACGGCACCCTACCTTAACGCCACGACCGCTCATCTGGCGGAGGGAGAGGGATTCGAACCCTCGACCCCAATTTCTCGGGGTAACCGCTTAGCAGGCGGCCGCACTAGACCACTATGCGATCCCTCCTGAACCCAACAGGACAGGCTTCCTCTCCATTGCTACCAGGAAAGGGCAACCCCTTGCTACTGCCATGGACACATCAGCAGGGGCAATTGCAGCATAAGTTTACTGTCTTGAAAGGCTTGGGTCAACCTGTGTCCCCTGATCATAAACGAGCGAAATCTTGACAGCTGCCGGCTGAAGATGGTAGCTTACTTCCTTTGGCAACTTTGTTGCGAGAGAACTATGAAGACTTTACTGCAGTGCGATTTCGACGGCTCCATCACCATCAAGGATGCCAGCTTCTTCCTCCTAGATGAATATGCCAGCGGAGACTGGCGGAGCTTGTTCCAAGACTACAAGGAAGGCAGAATATCCGTGGGGGAGTTCAATACCCGCGCCTTTGCCATGGTCAAGGCCGATGAGGCTACTTTAACGCGAACTCTGCAGGGCAAGGTCCAGGTGCGGCGGGGATTCCCCCGGATGGTGAGCTACTGCAAAGAGAGGGGCTTCAGACTGGTCATCGTGAGCAATGGCCTGGAGTTCTACATCAGGGAAGTCCTGAAGAAATTCGGTCTGGATAATCTCGAGATACATGCGGCGAAGACCGAGTTCCACCCCGATGGACTGCGGGTGCAGTACCTCGGGCCGGAAGGCGAGCCGCTGGATATTGGCCTGAAGGAAACGTATATCAAGATGTATCTCAGGCAGGGTTACCGCGTGCTGTACGTTGGCAACGGCGACTCCGACGTGGCTGCAGCGGCCCTTGCCTATAAGACCTTTGCCACGGGCGACTTGCTGAAATATTTCCAGGAGAACAATATTCCCTGTGAGCCCTTCGAGGACCTTAGCGATATCATTGAAGCCATGAAGCTCCTCTAGACGGCTTTCCCCCGGAAAAAGATTTCAGCGGAATTTGCCCCCTCAGTGATATCCCTGGATCAGCTTCTTCAATTGCTCAGGGTCACTGCTTTTCATGATGGCCTCTTCGATGGTTACCAGCCGGCTCTTCACCAGGTTGGCCAGTGCCTGATTCAGGGACTGCATGCCATCCTTGGCGCCGAGCTGTACGATGCTGGGCAATTCGTAAGTCTTGCTGGTGCGTATCAGGTTTTTCACCGCGGGGACGGCGATCATGATTTCGAAAGCAGCTACTCTTCCCTTGCCACTGGCCCGCGGCAGAAGCGTCTGCGACAGTATCGCCACCAG
Source organism: Dehalococcoidia bacterium (assembly GCA_021162545.1). Taxonomy (GTDB): domain Bacteria; phylum Chloroflexota; class Dehalococcoidia; order GIF9; family AB-539-J10; genus M55B177. The sequence continues at coordinate 26,100 of JAGGYM010000047.1, forward strand.
CACCTGGGACATTTGCAGTATCACCTGGCGCTGATGCTCGGGGGGAAAGGCATCCACTATGCGGTCGACAGACTGTACCGCATCGATGGTGTGCAAGGTGCCCAACACCAGATGCCCCGTTTCGGCCGCGGTGATGGCCGTGCTGATGGTAGCCAGGTCGCGCATCTCGCCCACCAGGATCACGTCGGGGTCGTGGCGCAGTGCGTGCACCAACGCGCTGTTGAAAGACCTGGTATCATCGCCCAGGTCACGCTGCGCGATGAGGCATTTCTTATTCGGGTAGAGATATTCGATGGGTTCTTCGATGGTGATGACGTTTCTCCTCTCGCGCTCGTTGAGATAATCTATCATAGCAGCCATGGTGGTGCTCTTGCCGCTGCCGGTGGGGCCGGTGACCAGTATGAGCCCCCTGGGCTTGAGGATGAGCTCCTTGCAAATGGATGGCAGCCCCAGCTCGTCAATGGAGGGGATGTCAAACGGTATGCGGCGGAAGGCAATGCTCATCGAGCCCCTTTGCAACATTACGTTGACGCGAAATCGCGCCAGCCCTGGAACGCTGTAAGAGAAGTCCAGCTCCAGGTCTCGATAAAAGACCTCCCTCTGATGCTCTGTGGTAATTTCTTCAAAGGCCGCCTTAACGGATATCGGAGTAAGTGGGGGCAGGTCATCCAGTGTTACCAATGCCCCGTCTATGCGCAGCACGGGAGGGCTGGGGGTCCTCAGGTGCAAATCCGAGGCGCCCTTATCCGCCATTAATTGAAGTAATTCATCTACCTGCATGTCAAAACCTCCCGTAACAAATACATTTTACCACCCCACTGTGGCAAATTATGGCCCCGTGAGCCCTTTCCCTATTTATCTTCCTGCCCCAGCTCGAATTCCCCACTTTCAATTACCTTCAACACCACATCTACTACACTGTCATCATATTTCGTTCCACTGCCTTCCTTGATTTCCTCTATGACCTCTTCTTTGCTTCTCGCCGGACGGTAGGGCCGAAAAGAGCTCATGGCCTCTACCACATCGCAGACGCCCAGGATGCGAACCTCCGGGCTTAGCTCGTCACCGCTGAGGCCATCGGGATACCCCGAACCGTCCAGCCGCTCGTGATGATGCAATGCCATCCCGGCTACAGACCAGGGGAAGGTGGTTTCCTTCAATATCTCATAGCCCTGTCTGGCATGGGAGCGAACCAGTGCCCACTCTTCCTCACTCAGCTTGCCCGGCTTGGTGAGAATAGATTCGGGAACGGAAATCTTCCCGATATCGTGCAGCAACCCGCCGATATAAAGCCCCTGGAGCGCATCGCTCTCCAAACCCATCTTCTCTCCCACCAGGCGCGCCAGTCCGGCAACCCGCCGCTGGTGGCCGGCGGTGTAAG
>JAGGYM010000011.1 GCA_021162545.1 Dehalococcoidia bacterium
ATTTAAGCCCACGACTCCCCCTCCGACAATGACAACATTGCCGGGCCGGGTTCCTGGCACTCCTCCAAGCAAAACGCCTCTCCCGCCATTCCTTGTCTCCAGATAGTAAGAGCCAATTTGAATGGACATCTTCCCGGCGATCTCACTCATGGGAGTCAATAGCGGCAGGGCACCATTCTCCAGCTGAACTGTTTCATAAGCGATTCCTATGACTTTCTTCCTCAGCAATGCGCTGGTAAGCTCCGGTGCCGGCGCTAGGTGGAGATAGGTAAACAATATCTGGCCCTCACGCAGCAAGTCATATTCTTGCGGGAGAGGTTCCTTCACCTTCACTATCAGTTCGGCTTCACTAAAAACGTCTGCGGCTCGCTCCCTGATTTTTGCTCCCACCTCGAGGTAATCTTCATCAAATATGCCTATTTTTTCCCCGGCGGATTTTTCCACAATCACCTCGTGGCCTCTTTCCGTCAGTGACCTGACTCCTGCAGGGACCAGTGCCACCCTGGTTTCATTGTTTTTTATCTCTCGCGGGACACCGATAATCATCTGTTCCTCCTTTGCCCTGCTGGTACAGGCTTCAACTGAGAACTCTCTCGTCCTTCACTTCGTTGGAGCAGCCTCGCTGGCAATTCCTTTTACAATCTCTGCATAAATTATCGCCTGCAGGAACATTTTCTGTCAATAAAGAGCACTTTTTTTACGAAAACAGTAACAAAAAAGGTGCATTACCTGTCTGCCCTGCACCAATAGCTGAAACTCTTGCGTTCCGGAGGGATGCAGGCTCAAAATTCAACGAATTTGCCCTGAATTAGAGCAGTATGGAGCACTCCTTTCACCGGTAGCCAGGCTTTAAGGCAAAGAATAAAGCGATATATGCTAAAATTACTTCGGGAGAAAGCGAATGCAAACCAGGATTGACCGTAAAATCATACAGGAGTTGCAAAAAGACGGCAGGAAAAAGTATACCGATATTGCCGGGATGCTGGGAGTATCAGAGGGCACCATACGAAACAGGGTCAAGGTATTGCTGAAGCAGGGCACCCTAAAGGTGACGGCGGTCGTAAATCCTCAGGAGCTCGGCTATACCTTCATCAGCATTATAGGAATGCAGGTAAGAATAAATGATTTGCAGCGGGTCGGTGAGACGCTGACGCAGAACCCACACGTGTACTATGCGGCTTTTGTTTCCGGTCGCTATGACATATTGATCATAGTTATGAACCGTACGCCCGGGGAGCTCTCGGATTTCATCAAGTACCTCTCCGCCATTCCGAGCATCGTCAGAACCGAGACTTTCCAGAATCTGGAGGTTATCAAGAGCCCCTGGATGGAGCCGGGATTATCGTTCTATCCACAGGGGAATCAGGAATAGCCGGAGAATACAGTCTATTTGATTAAGCCAACCTCCCTGGAAACAGCTGCCCTGGCAGAGGCTTCCTTTGACCAACCGGACGCCTTCCGCTGCTTGCCAAAAGGTTCAGGCAATACTACAATTAAAGTGACAAACAGGTAGGAGCTAAAGAGAAATTATGTGGGAGACAAAGGTGCAGGGAAGCAGGGATGCTTTTGTACTTTTGAGCAAGCTGTCTTACAAGAAGTTTGGCGCAGAGGTGTTATCTCTCATTGAAGAGGCATCTTATAAGCTGGGTGCTGCTGATGGTGAAAAACTTGCTAAGGAGAAAAACGCAGCCTATGGAGAACTCAAGGCAACCATGGAAGCCTTCTTAACCAGGCTGGAGAAAGCAAAACTTTCAGTTGAGGCGAGTGAGTTGCCTGGCGGGAGCTGGAGGATTAGAGGCTACAAGTGCCCACTGGGCCTGGAAAACACGACCAGGGAGTTGTGCCAGGCTATGATGGCGTCGGATCGGGGCATGTTTGAAAGAGCTTCTGGGAAGAAGATAAGCCTCAAGATAGTGAAAACTGTGGCTGAGGGTGATCCATACTGTGAAGCTATTTGGTCTATAGAGGAGTAAAACAGGAGGTTGAATATAATGAATAAAGGAACATGGACTACCAAAACAGGGCTGGCCCGGTCGTTGAAGGGAGGAGTGATTATGGACGTGACCACTCCAGAGCAGGCGAAGATAGCTGAAGATGCCGGGGCGTGCGCAGTCATGGCGCTGGAAAGGGTTCCGGCGGATATTCGTGCCGACGGAGGGGTTGCCCGTATGGCCGATCCCAATATCATCCTTGCTATACGAAAAGCAGTGAGCATACCGGTGATGGCAAAATGCCGTATCGGGCACTTCGCTGAGGCGCAGGTGCTCGAGGCCCTGGAGGTGGACTTCATCGACGAATCCGAGGTGCTCACTCCTGCCGATGAGAGCCACCATATCTGGAAGCACAATTTTAAGGTTCCCTTCGTCTGCGGCTGTCGCGACCTGGGAGAGGCATTGCGTCGCATCGCGGAGGGGGCAGCCATGATCCGGACGAAGGGAGAAGCAGGAACGGGCAACATCGTCGAGGCCGTGAGGCACATGCGGGCGGTGCAGGGAGAAATTCATCGTCTCTGGGCAACGCCCGTGGATGAACTGATAACCGAGGCGAAACGAATTGGTGCTCCCATAGAGCTGGTCAAACAGGTACACGACGCGGGAGGATTAATGGTGGTTAACTTCGCAGCCGGGGGAATAGCCACGCCCGCCGATGCTGCTCTGATGATGCAACTGGGAGCTGAGGGCGTATTTGTCGGCTCGGGCATTTTCAAATCGAGTGACCCTCAGAACATGGCAAAAGCTATCGTCGAAGCGGTTACTCACTACCAGGACCCATCCATCGTTGCTGAATCATCCCGAGGACTGGGCTCGGCCATGCCAGGGCTGGAAATCAGCTCCATCCCCCGGGAAGAATTGCTGGCCGCCAGGGGAGAATAGCAAGAGCATTCAGAATGCAGAAGGTGACTACTGACGAGTTAGTTGCTCTGCTCGACGTCCTGCCGCCACATGTTCGAGAGTCCCTCTACCTCCAAACTGATTGCGGCGAGCTGCTCGAAGTCGTTCTGGATCTGGGTCGCCTTCCCGAAGCCCGTTTCCCTCTCCGTGAGATGGTGCTGGGTTCCCAGGAGGTGAATCAGGCCGATATAGATTACGTCGTCTCTCGTGTTGGCGAGTTTTCCGGAGATAATCGCGCCGGGCTGGAGCGCACGCTTCATCGCATCTCGGCCATGCGCAGCAGGAGCGGGCGCATAATCGGCCTGACCTGCCGGGTAGGCAGGGCTATATTTGGCACGGTGAACATAATCAAGGACCTCATTGAGCCAGGGAAAAGCGTCTTGCTGCTGGGGAAGCCAGGGATAGGTAAAACAACCATGCTGCGAGAGGTTACCCGCGTCCTGGCGGATGACTACGGAAAGCGCGTTGTCGTTATCGATACTTCCAATGAAATAGCCGGCGATGGCGATATTCCTCACCCCAGCATCGGGCGTGCCCGCAGAATGCAGGTGTCCCACCCGAGCATGCAGCATAAGGTAATGATCGAGGCGGTGGAGAATCATATGCCCGAGGTCATCATCATAGATGAAATCGGGACCGAGCTTGAGGCACAGGCGGCAAGGACCATCGCCGAGCGCGGCGTGCAACTGATAGGCACAGCTCATGGGAACACCCTGGAGAACTTGATCATGAATCCCACCCTCTCTGACCTGGTGGGGGGCATTCAGACGGTAGTACTGGGAGATGAGGAGGCACAGCGGCGCCACACACAGAAATCAGTACTGGAGCGCAAAGCACCTCCCACCTTCGACGTGGTGGTTGAGATTCTGGCTTATTACAGGGTAGCAGTTCATCCCAACGTCAGCCAATCTGTGGATGACATCCTGCACCTGGAACCCCTGTCGCCTGAAGTTCGCTGGATGGATGCCTCCGGAGAAATGCACAAAGAGGTTAAGGAGAGGGGAGCCGACGCCAGTTCCCCTGCCGGTGATAACGACAGGAAAGGAGATGCTCTGCGATTCTATCTCTTCGGTGTCAACCGCTTCCGCCTGGAACAGGCTGCCCGGGAGGGGCAAAAGAATTTGATAGTTGTCAATGAAATTAAAGAGGCTGATATCCTCCTCACTACGATAAGCTTTTATCGCCGTAAGGCACAGAAAATAAGGGATGCCGAGAGCCGGGGCATCCCTGTTTATGCTCTCAAGAACAACAACATCACTCAAATAAGGCGTGGACTCGATATCATTTATCCCTATCCCCCCGACGACTCCGTCACTTCGTATATTCCCTCTCTGCAACGACTACTGGCCGAACGTCGCGGGGCCGATGCAGCAGGCGGCGAGAAGATGAAGCCTGCCAGCGACAATGGAGAATAAGACAGAGGTGAACCTTGAGTTTATTCATTACTTTTGAAGGCGGTGAAGGGTGCGGCAAGAGCACTCAGGCAAGGATATTGTGGAAGAAATTATGCCAGCAGGGCGTGCCGTCGCTGCTGGTACGCGAGCCAGGAAGCACCGCGTTGGGCAATGGCATAAGGAGACTGTTGAAAAAACGGGATGGCTGCTCCATTTCGCCCGAAGCTGAGCTGTTTCTTTTTGTGGCATCCCGCGCTCAACTGGTATCCGAGGTGATTCATCCTGCCCTTGAAGAGAGCAAAGTAGTTATCTGCGACCGCTTTTCTCATTCTACACTTGTCTATCAGGGTTACGGCAGGAAACTCGACCTCCCCGAAGTGAAGGCGATCAACGAACTGGCGACGCAGAAGCTCCATCCAGACCTGGTTATCCTCCTCGACATCCCCCCGGAGCAGGGGCTGGCACGGAAGCAAGGAGCAGGAGACCGCTTCGAGGCAGAGGATATGCCCTTTCACCAGAGGGTGAGAGAGGGATATCTCAGAGCCATGGAGTCCGAGCCCAGCCGCCAGCTGTTTATAAATGGCGCCCTGCCCAGAGCGCAAATCAGCAAAATTATCTGGCTCAAGGTAAAACAGCTGTTGCCTCCCGGGTGAAAGGGATTTTCTGGCGCCATGCGGGACATCCATGAAGGGAGAGAAAGTAGCTGTAGCGTTGAGCGGAGGTGTAGATTCCTCTGTAGCTGCTCTGCTGCTCAGGGAGAAGGGCCATGAAATCCTGGGGATATATATGCGCCTGGGGGATGCTCCTGCCTCCGAGCTCCAGGAGCATCAGGCCAAACAGGTCTGCCACACTTTGCAAATCCCCTTCCAGGTAATCGATTTACAGAGGGAATTCGAGAGCCACGTCATCGATTATTTTTGTCAGGAGTATCACCGGGGGCGTACCCCTAATCCCTGTGTCGCCTGTAACCTGCACATAAAGTTTGGCCTCTTGCTGGAGGCAACCCTCTCCCGTGGTTTTGCTTATCTGGCTACGGGGCACTATGCCCGTGTCGAGTGGAGGGAAGGCAGTCCTCACTTGCTCAAAGGAACAGACGCCGCCAGGGATCAGTCCTATTTCCTCTATACCCTGACACAGGATAGATTGAGACACGTGCTTTTTCCTCTGGGAGGTCTTGGCAAAACCGAAGTTCGCAGTATCGCCGAGAGAGAGAATTTATCTCTGGATAACAGGCCCAGCCAGGATATTTGCTTTATCTCCCGGAGGAACTACCGTAGCTTCCTCGCCCAGCGCTTCGCCGGCATTCCCGGGGATATTGTGGATGGCCAGGGGCAAATCATGGGACGCCACCAGGGAATATCTTCCTGCACCGTCGGACAGAGACATGGCCTGGGGATATCCGGAGGAGAGCCCCTTTACGTCTTGAGCATCCAGCCAGAGTACAACAGAGTCGTGCTGGGGAGAGAACGGGAGCTCTATAAAAGAAACCTCGTGGTGAAGGACTTGAGATGGATATCAGGCAAGCTTCCGTGCAAACCCCTTACCGTTGCTTGCCGGATGCGCTACAGAGCGAAAGAAGTGGAGGCAGTGCTGTCTCCTGCACCCGACTATAAGCCAGTAAGGGATGGGAAAAAAACACCGTCAGAGGACACCTTCACCGTCACTTTTTCTCATCCCCAGAGGGCGGTCGCGCCGGGACAATCCATTGTATTCTACAGGGACGAGGAAGTGCTGGGAGGGGGCATCATAGAGAGCTCAATGCCCTGGAATGAAGAGGAGGAAGGTGTCACAGCCACCGAACCGGAGTAACGAAGACGAGCTCTGCCAGCAGGGCTATCGCTGCATTGCCGGCATCGATGAAGCCGGCAGGGGGCCTCTCGCCGGCCCTGTAGTGGCCAGCGCTGTTATCTTGCCCCGGGAAAATTTTCCCTGGTTCGAAATGGTTCGTGATAGCAAGCAATTGAGCCCCGGGAAACGGGAGTTGCTTTTTGATCTGATCAAGAGGGATTCTGTCGCTATGAGCGTGGGAATTATTTCCCATGAGGTAATTGATGCAATGAACATACTGGAGGCGACCATGATGGCTATGGTGCAGGCCGTGGAGAAACTGCCCCTGCGCCCGCAGTTTCTTCTTATCGACGGCCCGGCCTCGCCGCGATATTCCATCCCGCAAAGGAAGATAATTAAAGGAGACAGGAAGTGCCTCTCCATCGCCTGCGCTTCCATCGTTGCCAAAGTTACCAGAGACCATATCATGAAGGAGTTGGATGAGATTTATCCCGGCTACGGCTTCGCCAGGCACAAGGGCTATGGAACGAGGGAACATATTTGCCGTCTGAATTGGTGGGGACCATCGCCAATTCACCGCCTTTCTTTCGCTCCTGTCAGGAGCGCAATCGCCGCCCACGGGGATGTCAACCTCCAGGGGAAAAAATGAACCGACAGCAGCTTGGCAGGCTCGGAGAGAAGCTGGCCCGGGAATTTCTGGAGAAAAGGGGCTACCGTACTCTGGAGACCGGATTCCGCTGCCAGAGCGGCGAAATCGACATCGTTGCCCGGAAGAAGGACTGTCTCGTTTTCGTCGAGGTTCGCACCAGGAGCAATCTGGAGTTCGGCACACCCGAGGAGTCAATAAACAAAAGAAAGAAGCAAAAGCTCATTGCCACCGCTATGAATTACATCAACTCCCACCACGACCTGCCGGCGTCGTGGCGCATAGACGTTGTCGCGATAGAGACAAATCCAGGAGGCAAAGTCAGGCGCCTCGACCTCATTGAGAATGCCATCGGGCAGGAAGAATGAGTTTAGCGCTTGGTGTATTGTGGAGCCCTGCGAGCACCCCTTAATCCGTATTTCTTGCGCTCCACGATTCGGGAATCTCTGGTTAGCAGCTTCTCTCCGCGCAGTGCCGGTTTGAACAGCTCATTTTCTTTGGACAGGACTCGCGCAATCCCAAGGCATATCGCTCCCGCCTGGCCACTCATGCCACCACCCTTTACCTTTACCGTTATGTGATACTTATCCAGTGAATTGATAGCTACCAGCGGAGATTCAACCGTTTGCTGATATTTGAGGCGAGGAAAGAATTCCCTGAAGGGCTTGTCGTTGATAAGAATATCTCCATTCCCCGGTGTGAGCCGCACCTGCGCTATAGCGCTCTTGCGCCTGCCCGTCGCCCAGATATACTGAACCCGTTTCGCTTCCCCCCTGCGCCGCGTGGTACTTGAAGTTGCAGGATGGACAACAGGTTGAGCTGGCTCGAAAGCTTCCTGGTTTGGTTCAGCCTCGTTGATTGTTTCTTCGCTCATCAATTATCACCTTTCTCCTTTACCTGAGCCTGATGGAGATGCTCGCTGCCGGAATAGACCCTGAGCTTTTTGAACATAGCTTCACCCCGGCTGTTCTTGGGAAGCATCCCCCTCACCGCGTGTTCCAGCACATACCTGGGAGACCGGGCAAAAGCTTCTTTGTAAACAGTGCTTCTCAAGCCTCCGGGATAACCAGAGTGCCTGTAATAAACTTTCTGCTCAGCCTTCCGTCCCGTTACCCTTATCTTGCCGGCATTGACCACCACAACATAATCTCCCACATCAAGATGGGGAGCATAAATCGGCTTGTGTTTACCCATAAGCAAGGTAGCAATCTCTGAGGCCAATCTCCCCAACTTCCTATCCCTGGCATCGACAACATGCCACTCCCTTTTAATATCCCCTGCCTTGGTGCTGTAAGTTTTCATCTAAATTCCTCATAGCTGCAACCCTGATCATCATGAAGCTGCAGGCCTTTGTTATTGAGAACGGAGGCGGAGGGCTCATGGTAGCATAACTCCGCAGGGTAATTGACTTTTGTGAGACATAATCCATGGCCGGGAGCTCTGGGACCAGCCTGCCCCTGCTTCCTTGCCTCCACAACGCTCCGAAACTCTTCGCAGCTTATCTTTCCCTGTCCCAGATGGAGCAAGAACCCCATAGTATTGCGCACCTGGTGACGCAGGAAAGAATTAGCTATCATACAGAAAACGACCAGTTTTCCTTCTCTACTAACCTTTGCTTCATATACATGGCGCACAGTTCCTCCCTCATCAGGAGAACTGGTAAAAGACGCGAAATCATGTTCCCCTTTGATAAACTGGCACGCCTCGTTCATCGCCTCTATATTCAGCGCCGTGGGCATCAACAGGGCAAATTTCCGACCGAAGGGCGTCCTGGTATCGCTGTTGAGAATGTAGTAATGATATATACGGCTCACGGCGTCGCGCCGAACGTTGAAGCTGCTCTCTGCTTTGCCTGCAGCTTTTACGGCGATATCTGCCGGCAGGTAATAGTTCAGTGCTTTGACCATCGTCGAAGGTGGTATCTCCGGTCTGGACCAGAAACTCACTACCTGTCCCCGGGCATGCACGCCAGCATCAGTCCTGCTGGCTGCCATAACACGACTGCCCCCACCACAGAATTTCTTCACAGCCTGCTCCATCTCATCCTGAATGGTGGGCAACCCAGACTGCCACTGAAAGCCATGATACCGCGTGCCATCATATTCTACAAGCAGAACATATTTGCTGGAATCCACTATTTAACCAGTTCGACTTGAATCATGGGAGCATTGTCACCCTGGCGTGGCCCCAGCTTTACCAACCTGGTGTAACCACCAGAGCGATTGGCATATGTCGTGGCGAGCTCATCGAACACCTTGCTGATCACTTTCTTGTCGGTGACGAAGGCGGCAACGCGCCTCCGCGAGGCAAGGCTGCCTTCTTTCCCCAGGGTAATTATTTTCTCTGCCATACCACGCATTTCTTTGGCTTTAGCCTCTGTAGTGACTATTTTTTCGTAATTCAGAAAAGAAGTAACCAGATTTCGGTACAGCGCCAAACGGTGCTCTGTCGATCTGCCCAACTTCCTGCCATCTACTCGGTGTCTCATAAGACTATTCTACCTGTCCCTCCTCTGGTTGTAACGGTGAAACGGATATCCCCCCTTCCTCCTCCTGGAAAGCGACAGGGACTCTTAAATTGGCCAGCAGCTGCTCTACTTCTTCTCTGGATTTAGCCCCCAGTCCCGGTAGGGCAGGCACCCCCCCTGCGCTCCTCTCCAACAGATGCGCCAGCGTATCGATGCCCGCTCTCTTGAGACTATTGTAAGGGCGGACAGACAAGTTTAATTCTTCCAGGGGAATCTTACTATATTTCTCCAGCGATATGCCCTGAGCTTCTCCCTGTGCTCCTGCAGAAGACAGACCTTTGAAAGAGGAGAACTGGGCAAGCAGGATATTGGCGCTCTGGCTGACAACTTCCTCAGGAGCAAGGGTGCCATCTGTCCAGACTTCCATGTTGAGCCTCTCCTGGCTCCCTTCCTGTCCAGGCCTGATGGAATCTATCGAGAAGTTGACCTTGCGCACGGGACTGAAGATGGCATCCATTGGCAGTGCTCCTTCAGGTAAACCGTTGGGGGATTTAGCCTGCACATAACCTTTTCCCATCTCCACGTTGAACTCAACGTAGAGCTTGCCTTCGGGAGAATCCACTGTAGCCAGGTAAAGCTCTGGGTTGGCAATCCTGAAGTCGGCTGATGGCTTGATATCAGCAGCCTGGACAACGCCCTCTCCCGAGACTTCCAGGAAGAGTTTCCCTGCTTGATGGGACAGGGGCTGTATTCTTAGCATCTTGACATTCATCATGAACTCTATCACGTCCTCTTTGACGTAAGGGATAGGTGAGAATTCATGTGCTACGCCATCAATTTTCATCCACGTAACGGATGCACCCGGGATGGAACTGAGCAATGTGCGCCGAAGGGCATTGCCTATGGTGACGCCAAAACCCGGTTCCAGGGGCTCAACCACAAAACGGGCAAAACTGCCAGCACTTTCAATTACGCTTATATTAAGCTTATACGATTCAAACATTTTTCACCTGGAATAATATTCGACTATCGCCTGGCTGTTAAGGTTGGAAACAATGGCATCCCTGCCCGGCAGCACCGATACCGTGGCAATCATTTTCTCCTGGTCCAGAGACAACCATGCAGGGATATTTGCTTTCTTGGCCTTTTCAATAGCTACCTTATAGCACTCCGTTTTGGCACTGGCTTCTCGCCACTGAACATCATCTCCCTCTTCCACCAGATATGAAGGTATGTCTACTTTGCGTTTATTGACAACTATATGTCCGTGCCGAACTATCTGCCTTGCCTGAGCGCGAGAGTCAGCAAAGCCAACGCGATAGACAACGTTGTCCAGCCGCCTCTCCAACAGCGTCATAAAATTGTCCCCCGTCACGCCGGTCATCTTCCTGGCCCTGGCAAAGAATCCCCGGAATTGCTTCTCCATCAGACCGTAGCTGAAGCGCACCTTCTGCTTCTCATGCAGCTGGATGCCACGTTCAGAAATTCTACGGCGAAACCTGGAACGCGGCGCCTGAGCAGTTTTCCTTTCCAGAGGGCATTTGGGAGTATAGCACTTATCGCCCTTAAGCATCAGCTTCTCATTAAGAGCGCGGCATTTGCGGCAAACTGGCCCTGTATAACGCGCCATGGTTATACTCTCCTCTTTCCCCGGGGACGGCAACCGTCGTGAGGAATGGGAGTTACATCTCTAATGCTGCTAACGGTGATTCCCGCAGCTTGCAGGGCACGGATAGCTGCCTCCCGACCACTGCCTGGTCCTTTTATATAAACTTCAAGCCGGCGCATGCCATCATCCATTGCTCTTTTCGCTGCGCCCTGGGCTGCCATCTGTGCAGCGTAGGGCGTGCTTTTCCGGGAACCTTTAAATCCCGCAGTGCCTGCGCTACCCCACGCGATAACTCCGCCCTGGAGATCGGTTATCGTAATAATGGTATTGTTGAAGGTAGATTGAATAAATGCTTTACCCTCAACTACTCCCTTGCGTACTCTTCTTGTTTTTCTAACTGGCTTCTTCTTGGGCATATTTAGACGTAAACCTCCTACTTCTTAGAGACACCGCGCCTCTGTCCTCTGCCTGCTACCGTCTTCCTGGCACCCTTCTTGGTGCGAGCATTGGTGCGCGTCCTCTGCCCATGCACAGGCAAATTCATGCGGTGCCGCAGACCTCGTACACAGCCGATTTCAATAAGGCGTTTTATGTTGGACTGGACCTCTCTCCTGAGATCGCCTTCCACTTTATACTGTTTGCCGATAACGGACTGAATGCTACTGATCTGCTCATCACCGAGATCTTTAGCTCTGATGATGGGCTCAACCCCAGCATCAGCCAGAATCTGATAGCTGGATGTTCTTCCAATACCATATATATATTGCAAGGACACCCAGATGGGCTTATCTTTGGGAATATCTACTCCGGCAATGCGTGGCATAGTTCTCTATCCCTGCCTTTGCTTGTGTCTGGGGTTCTCACAAATGACCCTGACCACCCCTTTTCGCCTGATGATCTGGCATTTCACGCAACGTTTCTTAACTGAAGCTGCTACTTTCATTTTTCACCTTAAGCGCACAAAGCATATATAGTAAGCTTCTTTGCTTAATTTGTCAAAGGGGAATTCACTTCAGACGGTAAGTAACTCTCCCACGGCTCAAATCATAAGGAGAAAGCTCTACCAGAACTCTGTCCCCGGGCAAAATTTTGATGTAGTGCTTTCTCATTTTGCCAGAGATGTGCGCCAGCACCATGTGACTGTTGCTCAATTCAACGCGAAACATGGTATTGGGGAGACACATTACCACCTTGCCTTCAACCTCTATTCTTTCTTTCTTCGCCATGCCTTGCTGCCTGCATTAAGCGAGTACTTCTGCCTCACCATCTGTGATGACAATATCGTGCTCGAAATGCGCCGAACTACTTCCGTCCTCCGTGAGGACTGTCCAATTGTTGGGAGCCACTCTGGTGCGCCAGCCACCTACGTTGACCATGGGCTCAATGGCTATGGTCATTCCCTTGCGGAGCCGTGGACCCTTGCCAAAATAGAAATTGGGCACCTGTGGTTCCTCATGCAAATTCCTGCCTATGCCATGCCCCGTGTATTCCCTGACGACGGAAAAGCCCCTCGATTCGACGTAGTCCTGGATAGCACACGAGATATCCCCAACGTAAGCGCCACTTTTGGCCTGAGCGATGCCCTCTTTCAGGCTGCGCTCGGTAACTTCTATTAGCTCTTTGTTCTGCTTGCTTATTTCTCCTATGCCCACGGTTATGGCAGCATCCGAGTGAAAACCTTTAAACTTCACTCCCATGTCCAGAGAGACGATATCTCCATTCTGGAGAACTCTTTCCCCCGGAATGCCGTGGACGATCTCGTCATTTACCGAAATGCACAGATTGGCGGGAAACCCCTGGTAATTTTTGAAAGACATTATGACGCCTCTCTTTTTTGCTTCACGGGCAGCAAGAGCATCCAGCTGATGGGTTTTAACTCCTGCCTTTACTTCTTCTCTCACTTTTTCCATGATAGCGGCCCATATCCTGCCACACTGGCGCATGACCTCCACTTCTTCGATGGACTTAATAGTTATCATTTATCTTCCGCTGTTTCTTCAGGTCAGAAAAACCCCTCTGACCAGACTTGCCTCGCGCCCGGTGGCAGGCCAAACAAAACAGTCTGCCCCCGGCTTCAACGAGCCAGCCCGAATTAAATCTTACCGGCAAATTCGCTATTTCTCGCCCCTTTTGGAGTTCTACTTCTCTTCTGCCAGAGCGGAGAGCACGTCCCTGGTTACTTCTTGGATATCTTTGTCACCATCGACCTCAACGAGCTTCCCCTGTTCCCTGTAAAAATCAATTATGGGCGACGTTTGCTCGAAGAAAACTCTCAATCTCTCTCTTATTGTCTCTTCTACATCATCAGCCCGCTGGTACAGTTCACCTCCACACCTGTCACATTTCCCCTTTACTTTAGGGGGTGAAGCAATGATATGATACGTCGCCTGGCACTTTCGGCATATCCAGCGCCCCCCAAGTCTTTTTACCAGCACTTCGCTGGGGACATGGATATATATTGCCCTGTCCACGTTTCTCCCTTGAACGGCAAAAGCTTCGTCCAGCGCTTCCGCCTGCCCCAGAGTACGGGGAAACCCATCCAGAAGACACCCTGAATCGCAATCAGGAGCAGCAATCCTTTCCAGTATCATTTTTATAGTTACCTCATCAGGAACCAGCCCTCCCTTCTGCATATAAGCTTTAGCTAAAAGCCCCAGTTCAGTTTGTTTCTCCAGATTCTGACGGAACAAGTCTCCTGAGGCAATATGAGGAAAACCCAGTTCCTCGGACAGCAGGTCTGCCTGCGTTCCCTTCCCCGCTCCCGGGGCTCCCAACATAACAAAATACATATTCACCATCCTCCTTTCTCATTTCAGAAAGCCGTCATAGCGACGCATGGTCAGCTGCGACTCCAGCTGCTTCATGGTATCCAGCGCAACTCCTACAGCAATAAGTAGCGCGGTGCTGGAAAGAGTCAATGCATGAACACCCGTCATTTCTTTGGCCAGGAAGGGCATCACTGCCACTATTCCCAGGAAGAGTGCTCCTCCAAGGGTAAGGTTCTTGGTGGTTCTATTGAGATAGTCAGCAGTCGTTTTCCCTGGCCGAATTCCAGGAATGAAGCCTCCCTGTTGCTGCAAACTCTGGGGCAGGTTCATCTGCTCAAAGATAATCATCGTGTAGAAATAAGTGAAGGCAATTACCAGCAGGAAATATGGTATCCAGTAGGCAAGCGCCAGAGGGAGACTGTTTCCAGAATTGAAAGTAGTGTAGATGGAATTCCAGAAGTTCGGATCCACTCCTACAGGATTCATGAACCAGGTCGCTATCGTTGCCGGGAACTGCATCAGGGCTATAGCGAAAATAAGAGGAATCATTCCCGCTGTGTTTACCCGCAGTGGTATGTAAGTTGACCCCGATTGGCGATACATGCGACCACTGCGGAAGGTGCTTTTGGCATATTGCACAGGAATGCGTCGTTGGGCTTCTGTGAACAGTACTATCAGTACCAGCGTTGCCAGCCCCAGAATGACGAAGACGACCAGCCCCAGGGGACTCTCCTTGGCAACGAAAGCGCTCCCCAGCATGCTGGGCATGCCTGCTATAATGCCTCCGAAAATTATTATCGAGATGCCGTTCCCCACTCCACGCTCGGTGATCAGTTCTCCCAACCAGACAAGGAAGATGGTTGCAGCAACCATCGATAGCACCATGGAGGTGATAGTCAACCCTCCCATGTGAGTAATAATGGGGGGGCTTTGGGCTCCCAGCAGGGTTATCATGCTGTATCCCTGAATAGCTGCCAGAGGAATTGTAATTAAGTGTGTGATTCTGTTGATTTTGTGACGGCCATCTTCTCCCTGCTGTGACAGAGATTGCAGCGATGGGATGACAGGAACCAGCAATTGCATGATAATGGAAGCGGTAATATACGGGTAAACGCCCATAGCAGCCACGCTGAAGCGTTTCATGGCTCCGCCGGCGAAGAGATCCAGCATACCATAGAGCTGGCTTTGATCGAAAAGCTGCTCCATAGCATGAATATCTACACCGGGCAGAGGAACATGAGCCAGAAAACGGAAAACTACTAAAATGCCAAGGGTAAAGAGGACCTTCTGCCTCAAATCCGGCAGGGTAAATATATCCACCACTGCTTGAAAGAGCCGTGGCTGTTTTTCTCTGCGTTGCATACTACAGAATCTTCTGCACCTTGCCTCCAGCAGCGATAATTTTCCCCTCTGCGGTGGCTGATATCTTGTTGACTCTGACTGTCAGTGGATGATGAATATCACCTGAGCCAAGGATTTTAACCGGTAGAGATGCAGATTTAATCAATCTCGCCTGAAGCAACGCCTGGGGAGTTACCTCGCTTCCTGGTGAAAAAACGCCCAGGTCCCCTACGTTAACAACGTTACATTTTACTCTAAATATGTTGGTGAATCCTCTCTTGCTTGGCAATCTCTTTATCAGGGACAGCTGTCCTCCTTCAAAACCGGAGCGAACTCCACCGCCAGAGCGCGACTTTTGCCCTTTGCATCCTCTTCCTGAATAACTGCCTTGCCCACTGCTATCGCCTCGTCCCACTCGTTTTCTCTTGTGCTTTGCCCCTGCAGGAGAATTCAACTCATTCTGTTTCATTTGTTCTGCTTCCCTGTGGTTCTGTTTCTGCTTCTGTTTCCTGTTTCTCTGTTTCCCTTAAATTGGTTAAGCCCAGTATGGTACACTTCACCACGTTAACCCGGTTCGAGCTGCCCAGCGACTTGCTAAGTATATCCCTTACTCCAGCCAACTCCAGAACTGCACGAACTGTGTTGCTGGCGATCAGACCAGTGCCGGGGGCAGCTGGCTTTAACAGGACTTTCGACGCCCCGAACTTGGCCAGAATTTCATGGGGGATGGTGCCTTTTGTAACAGGCACTTCAATCAATCTTTTCTTAGCTATGGCACTTGCTTTGCGCGTAGCGTCAGGAACTCCTCCTGCTTTAGCTAAAGCGAACCCCACGTGGCCATTGCTATCGCCAACTACCATTAGAGCCCTGAATCTAAGGTGCTTGCCACCTTTGACTACTTTGGTTACCCTGTCAAGGGATACCAACTTCTCTTCCAACTCGATCTCGGCGCTATCGAGCCTGGCTTTTCTATCCTGCATCTTGGTGACTGCTTTCATAACTCTAACCCCTCTTTCCTAGCAGCATCAGCTAAGGCCTTAACCCTGCCATGATACTTGTACCCACCACGGTCGAAGACAACCTGTTTTATTCCCTTCTGCAGGGCTTCCCGAGCGAGAGATGCTCCCACTACTTTTGCCTTCTGCGTTTTCGACATTTTCTCGACTTTACTTTTCACTTCGCCCTCGAGAGTACTCGCAGAAACCAGGGTTTCCCCCTTGTTATCGTCGATGATTTGAGCGTAGATATGGTTCAGACTCCGAAATACGCCCAACCGGGGTCGCAATTCACTACCGACGATTTTATTTCTAACTCGCCGATGGCGCACCTGCCGCATTAACCTTGCATTCGTTTTTGCCATTTTTTATTACTACAAACTACTTCCTGCCCAGCGTCTTAGCTGATTTGCCTGGCTTGAGATGAAGCTTCTCCTCTCTGTATTTAATGCCCTTTCCCTTATAGTGATCCGGGGGACGTATGGCCCGAATCCTCGCGGCCGTCTCCCCAACAATTTCCTTGTCGATGCCAGTAACATGGATAATGTTCGTGCCCTCAACGCTTACCTCTACCCCCTGGGGAGGAGAAAACTCTATCATGTTGGAATATCCTATCTGAAATGATAATTTATCTCCGACCTTCTGTGTCCTGTACCCTACCCCATTTATCTCCAGAATTCTCTCAAATCCTTTGCTCACACCCTCAACCATATTAGCCAGGAGGCTTCTGGTAAGTCCATGTAGTTCGCGGTGCATTCTCTTATCGCTGGGTCGCGTCACGAGCAATTTCTCATCTTCCCGGGTTACGGAGATATCAGGATGGAAACAACGCGCAAGCTTACCCTTGCTTCCTTCTACTGTAATTTCACTTCCCTCTATCTTTACCTTGACGTCCTGTGGTATTGAGATAGGAAGAGAACCAATGTGCGACATAATTTACTCCGATCGTAATCCTCTATGAATTTACCATATGCGGCATAAAAACTCGCCACCAAGATGCTTTTTCCACGATTCCCTCCCCGTCATAACACCTCTGGAGGTGGAGATGATGGCAATCCCCAACCCACCATAGACGCGAGAAATTTCACGCCTTTCAACATAAACCCTTAAACCAGGCTTGCTGACCCTCTCTAAGCCCAGTATCGCTGGTCGCTTGTCGATATATTTGAGGTGAATTTTCATCATCGGTTGCGGTTTTTTGTCCAGCACCTCAAACCCCTCAATGAATCCTTCTTGCTTCAGTATTCCGGCAAGGGACAACTTCATCTTGGAGACGGGCACAAGCACTTCATCATGCTTTGCCATGACGGCATTCCGTATCCGAGTTAACATATCTGCAATGGGGTCAGTAACCATAAATACTCCTCACCAACTAGATTTTCTTACTCCAGGAATTACACCAGTTAGAGCAAGCTCGCGAAAGCAAATGCGGCACAGGCCGAATTTACGCATATACGCACGGGGCCGACCACATACCTGGCAGCGATTGTATTGACGCACCTTATATTTTGAAGTGCGTCTGGATTTGATAATCAAGCATTTCTTCGCCATCTTACTCTCTCCTGAGCGGCATGCCCATAAATTCCAGCAAGCTCTTAGCTTCGTCTCGATTCTTTGTTGAGGTAACTATAGTTACCTCAAGACCCCGTATCTTATCGACTTTATCATAGTCGATTTCGGGGAAGGCTATTTGCTCTTTCATGCCTATATTATAGTTTCCCTGGGAATCAAACGCGTCGGGAGATAAGCCGCGAAAGTCACGAAAACGAGGAAAGACGATGCTGATCAACTTATCGAGAAATTCGTACATCCGCCTGCCCCGCAACGTCACCATCATTCCAACAGGCATGCCTTCCCGCACTTTGAACGCAGCGATCGATCTTTTGGCCCTGGTGATTACCGGGCGTTGTCCCGATACTGTAGCCAGGTCTCTTTCCGCTGCTTCCAGAGCTTTGGAATTCTGCGTCGCCTCGCCCAGACCTATACTGAGAACTATCTTCTCTACACGGGGCAGTTGCATCACGTTAGCATAGCCCAGCTTTTCCTTGAGCTGAGGGACTACCTCCTGGGAATATCTTTCTTTAAGTCTGCAATTCATGGAATATCCTTCGTGCATGTCCTCTCACCAAGGCATGCTCAATCAATTACCTCACCACAGGAAGTACAAGTTCTTACCTTTTTGCCTTCCTCGAGAAAGAGGAAACCTACTCTGGTGGGTTTGCCACATTTGTTACACACCAACTTTACCTTGGCAGTGCATATTGGGGCTTCAAGTTCAATGATGCCTGCCTGCCGTGCCGCTCTACGCGCTCGAGAGTGACGTTTGATCATATTAAGCCCTTCCACTACGACTTCATTCTCCCCGGGAAGGGCACGCCGTACTTTTCCCTTCCTGCCTTTGTCCTTGCCGGAGAGGATAATAACTGTGTCATTTTTTCTGATTTTCACTTTAGAGTACCTCCGGCGCCAGGGAGATTATCTTCGTGAAGTTCTTATCCCGCAACTCACGAGCCACCGGACCAAAAACACGGCTTCCCTTAGGATTGTTCTTTTCTCCCAGAATTACGGCGGCATTCTCATCAAACTTTATGTAAGAACCATCAAAACGGCGGTAAGGCTTGGCCACGCGTACGACCACCGCCTTAACGATCTCCCCTTCCTTGACCATTCCATGCGGCATGGCTTTCTTCACCGTGGCAGTGAAAACATCTCCAACGTGGGCATACTTCCTTCCCGTCCCACCCAGTATTCCAATGCAGAGGATTTGCTTGGCTCCGCTGTTATCTGCTACTTTGAGTCTCGTTTCTTTCTGAATCATTTTCCGATATAGCCAGAATTCAGGAATTGCTGACCACTGCCTCCGTTGCTACCTCTTTTTTCGCTTCTCCTTTGGTTATGATGTCCGTTACCCTCCACCTTTTTTCCTTAGATAGAGGACGGGTTTCCGTCATTTCCACTTTGTCACCAACCTGACAGACATTTTCCTGGTCATGCGCCTTGTACTTTTTCTGCCTGCGCATTCTCTTTTTGTATAACGGGTGGACCTTAAAGGTCTCTACCGATACTACTACTGTCTGGTTCATGCGGTTGCTCACCACCTGCCCAATTCTAATCTTTCGCTTCGCCATATTTTTTATCTTATCTCCAAATCTCTTTCGCGCAAAATGGTCTTCATTCTGGCAATTTTTTTCTTTACCTTGGGAATTTCGCGATGATTTACCAGTTGCCTGGTAGCAAGACGGAAACGAAGATTAAAGAGCTCTTCGTAAGCATCATCCAGCTTGGTATGCATCTCCTCATCGCTGATGGCCCGCACTTCATCAATTTTCATCTGCCTGCACCTCTTTAACAACAAAACTTGTGGCTATAGGCAACTTATAAGAAGCAAGTCGGGCTGCCTTACGAGCTGACGCTTCTTCTATTCCCGCCAATTCAAACATTACTCTACCCCGCTTGACGACAGCTACCCAATGGTCGGGGGCACCTTTGCCTCCTCCCATCCTTGTTTCAGCAGGGCTCTTCGTCACGCTCTTGTCAGGAAAGATGCGAATCCACATTTTCCCACCGCGCCGCAGATAGCGCACAAAAACACGCCGGGTAGCCTCAATCTGCCTGGCCGTAATCCAGGAAGATTCTTCCGCCTTAAGCCCGAAGTCTCCGAAGGCAACACGAGCCCCCCTTAAACTCCTCCCCTTTAACCGCCCTCTATGAACCTTGCGGTACTTCACCCGTTTCGGTTGTAACACTTACCTCACTCCTTTCAAGAACGACATCACCTTTGTAAATCCATACCTTAACGCCGATATGTCCCATCGCAGTTTGGGCTTCGGCGAATCCATAATCGATGTCGGCGCGCAACGTATGCAAAGGCATACGGTTTTGGCGGACGATTTCAGCACGGGCAATCTCTCTGCCCGCAAGCCTCCCACTACAACGCACCTTTATTCCTTTAGCTCCTGCCTCCAGCGTTCTGTAAACAGCCTGCCTCATTACCCTGCGATAGGGAATTCCATCTCGGATCCGCGTGGCGATATTCTGAGCCACAAGGCAGGACTGGAGTTGAGGAGTCTCGACTTCCCTTATAGTTAGCCTGACTTTCTCCTCGCTGGTTTTTTCCAGTTGCGTTTTCAGGCGTTCTACATTTTGCCCCCCTCGACCAATTAGAATGCCGGGGCGAGCTGCAAAGATAGTTATATATGTTCCATCTCCGGGTCTTTCTATCTCTACCCTGGCTACGCCTGCTTCGCTACAGTTCGCCTTAATAGCGCGACGCACTCTCAAATCATTTTGTAGCAACCGAGCATAATCTTTCTCAGCATACCATTTCGCATACCATCCACGAAAGATTCCTAACCTGAAACCATGAGGGTGAACTTTCTGTCCCAAAGTTACTTTTCCTCCTCATCAACAAAGACTGTAATGCAACTGGACCTCTTCAAGATAGGACTCACGCGCCCCCTCGACTGGGGGCGATGTCTCTTCAGCGTGTGCCCCTTATCGGCAAAGATAGCGACGATCTTGAGATCATCAAGGGACATCTGAAAATTATTTTCAGCATTAGATGCTGCCGACTTAATTAGTTTAGCCACTGCTTTAGCTGTTGGCGTGGGGACGAAGTTAAGGATATCCAGCGCATCACCTACCTTCTTGTTTCTGACCATGTCCACTACCAGACGAACTTTCATCGGGGAAATCCCCACATCTTTAGCTACTGCTTTTACCTTCATTTATCTTAGCCCCTCTTCTGAGCGGATATCTGAGCCTTGGTGATATGCCCCCTGAAAGTTCTCGTCGGAGCAAATTCCGCCAGTTTATGCCCCACCATATTCTCCGTGATAAAGGCGGGAATGTGCTTTCTACCGTTGTGTACTGCTATAGTGTGCCCGATCATCTGCGGCAGAACAGTGGACGAGCGCGCCCACGTTTTTATCACCATCTTCTCACCTGACTGATTAAGCTGCTCTATCTTCTTGAGCAATTTAGCATCACAGTAAGGACCTTTCTTAGTTGATCGAGACACTCTACTTCCTCCGTTTCACAATAAATTTATTTGAAACCCTGTTGGGACGGCGCGTCTTATGTCCCAGAGAGGGCTTCCCCCAGGGACTCTTGGGATGCATCCCTCTCGGAGATCTGCCTTCTCCTCCTCCATGGGGATGGTCCCGCGGGGTCATAGCAGAACCTCTGACTGAAGGCCGGCGTCCCAACCACCTGGAGCGGCCAGCCTTACCCAGAATGATGTTCTTATGATTGACATTGCCTATTTGACCTACGGTAGCACAGCATTTGATATGGAACTTCCGCAATTCCTTCGAGGGCAGACGGATAAGCGCATAATTACCCTCTTTACTCATAATCTGGGCAGCTGTCCCTGCGCCGTGAACAATTTGCCCTCCCCTGCCTGGCGTAAGTTCAATATTGTGGACTGAAATGCCCGCCGGGAGTGCACTCAGGGGAAGAGTATTCCCCACCTTCACCTCTGCATCCTCCCCTGCCATTATGGTATCACCTATATTGAGCTCCAAAGGGGCCAGTATGTACCGCTTTTCCCCATCCACATAGTGAATCAAAGCAATGCGGGCTCCTCTGTTGGGATCGTATTCGATGGTGGCCACTTTCCCCGGAACTCCCGCTTTATCTCTCTTAAAATCGATAACGCGCAGCTTTCGCTTGTGCCCACCACCCTGATGGCGCACTGTTATCACGCCCCTGTTGTTACGCCCCGCCCTTTTCTTAAAGGGCACAAGCAGCGATTTCTCCGGTGCCACCTTACTCAATTCTTCAAAGGTAGCACTGGACATGAACCTCCTTCCAGGGGAGGTGGGTTTATAAGTTTTCAGCGCCATAATTTATCTCCGGTCCATCACCTATCCGTACTAATATCTCAATTAAAGATGCTTCCTTTGCCAGCGAGTCTTCTTCAGACGCTTCTTATACTGGTGCTTTGACATCTTTTTTTTCCGCCACTTAATAACTGAGCCCAAATTATCTCTCCTGCTCCTGATTAATATATCAATACAGTTCTATATTCCTTCAAATAGCGTCACTTTATACCCTGGTTCCAAAGTGACTATCGCCTTCTTCCATGACGGCCCGGTTACCTCGCGTTTACCCATTCGCCTTGTCTTCCCGTGCATAGTCATCACATTAACCTCGGCTACCTTAACCTTAAACGCCCGCTCCACCGCATCTTTGATCTGCAGCTTGTTGGCCTTTCTGGCTACCTCGAAGACATACTTGCCGTTCTCCTGAAGCAAAGTTGCCTTCTCCGTAACCAGGGGGCGCCGTAACACTTCGTAAAGGTTCATGGCTAAGTGGTTTTTCCTCCCCACATCTCTTCTATCACGCGTATCCCCGATATGGTAGAAATCAGCGTTCCATAAGAGAGCAAATCTAACACGTTGACCAAATTTGAAGGCATAATCTTGACACCGTTCAGATTCCCTGCCGATCTGACTACATTGGGCAGAGAAGATGCAGTGAGCACCAGGACAGAGGAACCAGTAACCCCAATGGATGACAAAAAACTAACCATGTTCTTCGTTTTTGCCTCTTCGAAGTCGAAATCCTCCACTACCTTGAATTCCTTTTCCTGAACTTTAGCAGAGAGGAGACATTTTATAGCCAGGCGCCTCATCTTCCTAGGCATCAACTGACGATAGCAACGTGGACTGGGGCCAAAAGTCACACCCCCACCCCTGAGAATGGGCGACTTTATATCACCCCTTCGGGCTCTCCCAGTATGTTTCTGTGCGTAGAGCTTCCTGGTGCTCCCTCTCACTTCCCCTCTGGTCTTGGTAGAAGCAGTGCCCTGGCGACGGTTGGCCAGCTGCCTTACCATCGCCTGATGAACCACGGCTTCATTGAAAGGAACACCGAAGATATCTTCTCTAATCTCCGCCTGTCTGGCGGCTTCACCCATTGAATTGTACACTGGAGTTTGCATTTTCATATCCCTGCTTTCCTGATAATTAATAATCCACCATTGGCTCCCGGCACCGATCCCTTTAACAAGAGTAGGTTACGGCCCGGTTCGGACCGGACGACCATGGCATTACGCAAGGTCACCATCCTGCTTCCCATGTGACCTGCCATGCGCTTCCCTTTCTGCACTCTGCCAGGAAAAGTAGTGCCCCCGATTGAACCAGGGGCGCGCTCCCGGTCAGATTGTCCGTGAGTTTTGGGACCACGGTGAAAATGATGGCGCTTGATCGTGCCGGCAAATCCTTTGCCCTTAGAGAGGCCTCTTACATTTACAAGGTCTCCTGTTGCTAAAAAACTGCAGTCCACTTTACCGCCACGCTGAATATTCTCTATATCATCAACCCTGAACTCACGCAGGTAACGAAAGTTCCCCACGCCCTTAAGGTGACCACTTTCTGGAGAATTGAGACTTTTGACCTCTCCAGAGGCCAGCTGGACAGCTGTGTAGCCATCTTTTGCTCCGTTCTTTACCTGTGCCACAACGCATGGTTTCACTTCTACAGCAGTTACTGACACCATCTCCCCGCTCTCCTGCACGAACCTGGTCATCCCTATCTTCTTTCCTATGATACCTGAAAACATATCCATATCCTTGTACGTTGCCTTAACCAAACCCGCTTATATCGTTTACCTGCTAAGCAACGACGAAATGCTATTATAGCTTAATATCTATCTCCACTCCAGACGCCAGATTAAGTTGCGTCAAGGCATCTACAGTTTTGGATGTTGGCTGCAGAATATCGATTAACCTCTTGTGCGTTCGAATCTCAAATTGCTCTCGGGAATCTTTGTCAATATACGGGGAGCGGATAACGCAAAATTTTTCGATGCGCGTGGGGAGGGGGACAGGCCCTGTGACTATAGCTCCCGTGCGCTCTGCTGTCTCCACTATTTGCCTGGCTGCTTGATCGACTAACCTGTGATCGAACCCCTTAACCTTGACGCGAACTTTTTGACTGCTCATTTATCTCTTCCCAACTTGCCTATAATTTGCTCACTGAGATGTAATGGAAGCGCTTCATAATTTTGAAATTGCATTGTGTGACTTGCTCTCCCCTGACTAAGAGACCTCAAGTCACTGGTAAATCCGAAGGTTTCTGCCAGGGGAATGAGACATCGCACAATAAAGAAACCTTCATGGCTTTCGGTATGCGTAATATGTGCTCTCCTAGAGCTTATATTTCCCATGATATCCCCTAAAAATTCAGCAGGGGTCATCAATTCCAGATTCATAATCGGCTCCAAGAGTAACGGGTTGGCTTTTTTTAACCCACCCTTAACGGCCAGAGAAGCCGCCATCTTAAAGGCTAACTCTGAAGAATCGACTTCATGATAACTCCCATCATATAGGGTTATCTTAACATCTACCGCGGGATAACCTGCCAGAGCACCATCTTGCAAAGCCGACATCGCACCTGCTTTTACAGCAGGGATGAATTCTTTGGGCACTGTTCCGCCTCGAAGTTTCTCAAAAAAACAATTGCCTTCACCTTTCCCGTTTGGTTCAAGTTTAAGCCACACATGTCCGTACTGACCTCTACCTCCAGACTGGCGGATAAACCTTCCTTCAGATTCTGCCGGAGTGGCAATCGTCTCTTTATAAGCTACCTGTGGCCTGCCCACATTTACCTTTACTCCATATTCGCGCAACATGCGCTCCACTGCGACCTCAAGGTGAAGTTCTCCCATCCCGCAGATAATGGTCTGGCCTACTTCCTGATCATAGTAAACTTTGAGAGAGGGGTCCTCAGAGGTGAGCTTATCTAACACGTCGTCCAGCTTATCCTGGTCAGCTTTACTCTTGGGTTCAATAGCCAGAGAAAGAACGGGCTCAGCAAATTGTATCCGTTCGAATAGCACAGGCCGCGAAGCTTCACAAAGGCTATCACCCGTGGAAGTTTTCTTGAACCCCGCCACGGCTATTATGCTTCCAGTATCCGCATAATCAACCTCTTCACGATGATTAGCATGCATGATGTATAGTTTGCCGAGGCGCTCTTTTTCTCCTGCGGTGGAATTCAGAATCTGCGCGCCAGTACGCATCTTTCCTGAGTAAACGCGAATGTAGGTCAGTTTTCCCATAAAGGGATCTGCCACTATTTTGAAAGCCAGAGCAGAGAAAGGTTCATCATCGCTTGGCCTGCAAAAAACTTCTTCCTGATCCTTGAGCTTTCTGGCATGGATAGCAGGAATATCAACGGGGGAAGGAAGATAATCGACAATAGCATCAAGCAATGGTTGAATGCCTTTACCTTTGAGAGCACTACCGCACAGAACAGGCACTACTTTGTTGGAGACAGTTAACGCTCTTATAGCTGCCTTGAGGACGGGAACGGGTATATCCCGCTCCTCAAGATACATTGACATAATATTATCATCGTTCTCGGCCAGCTTCTCTATTAGCTTCTGGCGGTGAGCGGAGGCCACATCACAGAGCTTGTCGGGTATAGGCCCTTCTACGGGATCCATGTTGGGATCATCAGGAAAGACAACGGCCCTGTTTTCTACGAGGTCTATGACGCCTTCAAAGAGCTTCTCTGACCCCAGCGGGAGTTGCAGCAACAGCAAGTTGGCCTGTAATCGGTCTCTGATCATCGATACCGTGTAATCGAAGTTGGCGCCAGTCCTGTCCATCTTGCTGACAAAACAAATCCTGGCTAAATTATATTTACTCGCCTGCCGCCAGACAGTTTCCGACTGTGCTTCCACGCCAGCCACACCATCAAAGACAACCACACCACCATCAAGCACTCTCAGACTACGCTCCACTTCAACGGTGAAATCTACATGGCCCGGGGTATCGATTATATTGATACAATGGTCGTTCCAGTAGCAGGTAGTGGCTGCAGCTACTATGGTAATGCCACGCTCCCTCTCCTGGTCCATCCAGTCCATCGCCGCCGTGCCTTCATCCACATTTCCGATTTTATAGGTGTGCCCCGTATGATAGAGAATTCTCTCCGTAGTCGTGGTTTTGCCCGCATCTATATGGGCAATTATGCCTATATTCCGTATTTTCCCTAAAGGAAAAGTTCGCGGCACGAGTTGTCCCTTTGTCTTGAGCATCGTCTTCAATGTAGTTCTCACCAGCGGAAATGTGCAAAAGCTTTGTTGGCTTGAGCCATCCTGTGTATATCTTCGCGCTTCTTGATCGTCGCTCCTCGCCCTTCTACCACATCAGTCAATTCACTGGCTAACTTTTCCCTCATCGATTTGCCCGCGCGCCCCCGCACTGAAGCAATAATCCACCGCATGGCCATGCCCTGCCCTCTCCGGGGGTCTACTTCCATGGGAACCTGATAGGTAGCTCCTCCCACCCTGCGGGGCCTTACCATGAGAAGAGGCGTGGCACTTCTTATAGCCTCTTCCATTACCTCCGAGGGTTCCTTACCCAGGTGTTCGCTGGCGACCTCCAGTGCGTCATAAACGATGCGCTCCGCTGTAGCCTTCTGCCCCCGCAGCATAACCTTGTTGATGAACTTAGCCACGGTGACGTTGTTATACTTGGCATCTGCTGGTATTATCCTTCTCAGGTCTTTGTTTGCTCTTCTGGGCATCTGTTCTCCTTGCTATCCCCTGGCTACAGTCTTTTCTTTCTTGGTGCCATATCTGCTGCGACCCCGCTTCCGATTAACCACGCCCTCCGTATCCAGGGTGCCTCGAATGATATGATAGCGCACACCCGGCACATCTTTAACTCTACCACCGCGGATCAGAACTACAGAGTGCTCCTGCAAATTGTGACCTTCACCCGGAATATACGCATTCACCTCTGCCCCATTGGTTAACCGCACTTTGGCAATTTTGCGCAGCGCAGAATTGGGTTTTTTCGGAGTGACGGTTTTTACCTGGATACAGACACCCCTTTTCTGAGGCGATCCTGCAGTCGGTATGATCTTGCTCTTCATTGCATTGTAAATGAAGTGCAACGAAGGAGCCTTGGCCCGCTTTTTCCGCTTAATTCTTCCCTTTCTAACAAGCTGATTTATTGTTGGCATCTCTATACCTCTAGTCCGCTACCTGACAATCAAAAAAGCCGCCTGGTTACATGCCGCTCTACTCCCGGGAGAAACTCTGCTCGGCTTCAGCCAGCCAGCTCTTCTGCTTCCCTGACGTTCTTGTCCTAAGTAGCCACCAAGTAAGTAATCTATCACAGGCAGAATATGCCTGTCAAACGAAGGAATTTTTTTAACATCCCGCCTTCCTGTTACACTCAGATCAGGCATTCACTTCAGAATTGCATTATCGATCAGTCTCGTCTTGCCTATTCTGACAGCCAGAGAGACTAGAGCCGGAGGAGTAATTATTTTCATCTCTTCCAGAGTACCGATATTTGCGATGCTGATATAGCCGATGCTGGCCAGGGAAATCCCAGCAATCAGTGAGGTCATCTGAAAGCGAATTTCGTCTGCATCTTCCTCCCCACCCCGCCACAATTCCTCAGCCAGAGAGAGCGCCTTGAAGAGAACTGTGGCAGCACGTCGCTCCTCATGACTGAGATGAACGTTACGGCTGCTCATGGCCAATCCATCGCTTTCTCTGACCGTGGGTACGACTACAATTTCCAGATTCATCTTGAGGTCGGAGACCATCCTTTTGATGACCAGGACCTGTTGAGCATCCTTTTGCCCAAAATAGGCCCTGCCGGGCTGGACGATGTTGAACAATTTGGCTACTACCGTCGCTACACCTCGGAAGTGCCCCGGGCGATGTAACCCCTCGAGCTTCTCAGTGATCCCCTCTACATCTATCCACGTGCTGAAACTTGGGTACATCTCTTTGTTAGAGGGAACAAAAACTATGTCCGTTTTCTCCCTCTCCAGGAATTCAAGATCTCGCTCAAGGTCTCTGGGATAGGACACAAGGTCTTCACCGACATCGAACTGCGTAGGGTTAACGAAGATGCTAACAACGACGGTATCCGTTTCCGCCCTGGCTCTTTTTACCAGAGCGAGGTGGCCATCATGAAGATAACCCATGGTGGGAACAAAGCCAACCGAGTTTTTAATCTGCCCCCTTAGATTTCTTACGCCAGATACCGTTTCTATTACCTGCATTTTCGTTCCTAACCCTCCGCCTCCGGAGAAGGAAATACTTCACTGCACCTGTTGACCGCAACAATCAGATAGACGTTGCTTTAGTATCGCGAATGCTCTTTGATCAAGATGGAGTCGTAAAATCAAGGCCCTCGAGCAGACTTTCATCCATGGTATAGCTCTCTTTCAGTGTGGGGAAGCTGGAGGACTTAACTTCAGCCATATAATCTCCGATAGCGGACTGCATTTCTTCGGCTAATCCAGCATATCGCTTGGCGTGCTTGGGCACGAAGTCGGTGAAGAGCCCCAGTATATCACTGATTACCTGAACCTGGCCATCGCAATCGGGGCCGGCCCCGATTCCAATCGTGGGGATATTTACCTTCCGCGTTATCAGTCTGGAGAGGGGTGCGGGAATACATTCCAGAACAATGGAGAAAGCTCCCGCTTGCTCCAGAATCTGAGCATCCTGGAGCAATTTTTTAGCCGCCTCTGGTTTTTTGCCCTGCA
Organism: Dehalococcoidia bacterium; assembly: GCA_021162545.1. Lineage (GTDB taxonomy): Bacteria > Chloroflexota > Dehalococcoidia > GIF9 > AB-539-J10 > M55B177. Next base: position 28,430 of record JAGGYM010000011.1, read on the forward strand.
CTTTAAATCCCCCCAGCTGGTATATCGATTGGGGGGTAAGCCCGATATGCCCCATGACGGGAATGCCACACTCAACGATTCGCTGCACTTTTTCGGCAACGATCTCTCCCCCCTCCAGCTTTACTGCTTGCGCTCCCCCTTCTTGAATAAATCGCCCTGCGTTGCGCAGGGCGTCAGAAACGCTGGTATGGTAGCTCATGAAGGGCATGTCACCCACTATAAGAGCTTTCCTGACTCCACGAGCTACAGCTTTTGTGTGGTGCAGCATTTCTTCCATCGTCACGGGCAGAGTTGTCTCATACCCCAACATCACCATCCCCAAACTGTCTCCCACCAGTATCAGAGGAACGCAGGCTTCATCAATTATCTTGGCAGTAATATAATCATACGCAGTAAGCATGGGTATCTTTTCTTTCTTCTGCTTCATATCCCTTATGTCGTTGATGCTAATTTTCACCATGTCACCTCTTTTCCCCTTCGAAGTTGTCTCACCTCCTTTCCCCCTGCCCCACCCAAGTGCCCAACCGCAATGCCTTAAAGTGAAATCGCTATGGTCCTGTGGCTGCTACCAGGTCTTCTACCAGACAGCCATTCCTTACTTCCAGGAGCTCATTTCTGCCGTCCACATAAACCATCGTCGGCACCATAAACCTTGCTTCATCATCAGTAACATGAGCGTATGACAGAATGATAACCGTATCTCCCTTTGCCACCATCCTGGCAGCAGCGCCATTCAGCCCGATTATCCCGGAGTTTGCTTCTCCCTCAATAGCATAGGTGCTGAATCTGGAGCCATTGTTGATATCCAATACCTCTACTCTTTCGAAGGGTAGAATATCCCCGGCCTCCAGGAGCATTTTGTCAATGGTGACACTGCCCTCATAATCCACATTGACCTCAGTAACTCGGGCCCGGTGAATTTTGCTCTTTAGCATGGATCTCATTTCGTGCCTCCTTTTTACGTCGTGAACAGAAATTTCAAGTCCCTGGCCTTATTTTCATCGATCTTGCCTTTGGCCAAAGCGACAGGAATAGTGTGAATCCCCAGTTCCTTGTAGACAGCGAGCATCTCAGGACATCTGGTCTTGAGAATTTCCAGATGTTCTTGTATGGTGCCAATATCTCCTCGAGATATGGAACCCGTGAGACAATTAGGCAATCCAACGCTGGCGATGTTGTTTACCGTTCCGCGCAATAGGGGAAGTAAAGCTTGACTTGCTCTCGCTGGCGGTATCCCAAACGCCTGCCATAAGTCTAAAGCTATCTTGATCAGGGTTACCAGATAATTGGAGGTGAAGGTTGCCGCCATATGGTACAGCACTTTATCTTCCGGCTTAAGTTCTATCCACTCCCCTTCGAGAGAGGAAGCTAACTCCTTCAATTTGGGTAGCAGCGGGGCCTCGGCCTCCACGGCAAAGGTAGAACCAATTAAATTGTTCGTGGCCTGTTCAGCGCTGGCAAAGGTCTGCAGAGGGTGGAAAGACCCCACGCTGGCTCCCTGATGCCTGGCAGGCTCCAAGATATCGATGGAGTGAGCACCACTGCAATGTACTACACCTTGTCCCTCATGCCACTCCACCTCGCAGCATACCCGGGGGATAACATCATCGGGGGTGGTGATAAAAATCAGATCGGCAACATCAGCCAGTTCCTGAGCAGTACGGCAAACCCGGCAATTATTTATCAGCCTGGCCAGTTTTTGCGCTGAAGATAAACTCCGGCTGGAGACAGCTACCACGGAATAGCCCTTTTCCGACAGCCTGACTGCCAGCGCTGTGCCCGTTGTTCCCGCCCCAATGAAGCCAATTCTGCACATGGCAATAAAAAATCCTCTCGCCTTAACCAAGAGGATTAATACATCAGAACATTTTTGTTCTCCGTCCCGGTCGTCGCCGATCCAAGCGGAATTCCTGCCTCTTTTTGCCTTAAGTTTCGCTCGCTACCCTAGGGTTAGCGGCACCCATTATGCTGGCACAATTTCCCTGTTTTGTCAAAGAGCACGCAGGTCATCATAAATTGCAGGCAGCAATCCTTGAAGATGTGCCTTAAGAGAACCGACGCTGGATTTATTTAGCAGCGGGGTAATTGAGACTCTGTTCAGTTGCAAGGCCCATATATCGGTGCCCTGCATGGCAGGGCATGTATCTTTGTTGCGCAGAATTCGGTAACATGTTTCCCCATCGCCACAATTTTCTCTCACTGCATTGCAGTAACTTTGCTTGCTCAACGAGGTAACTTCTATGCCCTGGAGTTCGTTTGAGGGCAGATTGGGCAAGTTGACGCTCAATAAAATTTCTTTTGGCAGGTCTCCGTTCTTAATTCTATCAGCCAGTAAGGATACCAGCCTGGCAGCAGCATTAAAATCCAGATCTTCATAAGCATTGAGTGAGACTGCCAGGGATGGAATGTCGTGCAGATAACCCTGGATGGCAGCACCTACCGTCCCCGAAACAAAATTGTCGTGGCCTATGTTCGGCCCCATGTTAACGCCGGAGACAACCAGATCTATCTCCCCAAGAAACAGAGACCTGATTCCCAGTATGACGCAGTCTGCAGGAGTACCGGCAACAGCATAAGCTTCTACTCCGTTTAACCCCGCTGCCACTTTGCTTACCCCGATGGGCTGGCGCAACGTGATAGCCGTCCCTACACCACTCTGTTCCCGCTGAGGCGCCATCACCTTAACCTCTGCGTTTTTGTGAAGTTCCCCGGCTATTGCCCAGAGGCTGGGCGCATCAATGCCATCATCGTTGGTAAGCAGTATCTTTATGAAATATCCTCCAAACTATCGCGCTTCGACATCTATTCACAGCGAAAGGACGCAGGCCCTTTAGCCTCCTGCCGCAAGTTTCCTTTATTTATATGTATCTCTCTTCCCCCTCTACATCTACCTTTTGCAATTCGTCCGGGCTCTTTATGTGATCTATGTACAGTGTGCCGTTGAGGTGGTCTATCTCGTGTTCTAATGCCTGGGCGAGAAGTTCTTCCCCCCTGATACGAATTTCCTTGCCCTGCAGGTTTTGTGCCTTGACCTTAACCTTTACTGCGCGCTCGAGTTCTCCCTGGTAGCCAGGTACACTCAGGCAGGCTTCTGTTAACGATCTCACGCCCTCTTTTCTTATTATCTCAGGATTAATGAGCACCAGAGCGCTTTCTTCCGGCACTTCGACTACGACAACGCGCAGGGAAATGCCTATCTGCGGAGCTGCCAGCCCTACTCCCGAGGAGGAGTGCATGGTATCCATCATGTCATTGACCAATCTCCTGATGGAGTTATCAATGGAGTTTACTCGCCTGGCTTTCTGGCGCAGCACAGGATCAGGTAAGACGCGTATCTTCAACACCGCCATGGTTTTCTACAAAGCCCTTCACTGGTTAAATTCAAATCTGTCTCTCGCTTCTGACGTCTCTGCACCGGGCACACATACCCCAGGGCAACCCCTCTATCTCAAGAAGCCCTTTTGCGGGTATTCGCTGTCACCTCTATCCACAACATCAGTTTTCCCATTGAACGAACATGGGCATGATAACGTGAACATAGTTATCTGTTCCTATAGGGCGTATGATCCCTGGACTCGAGGAGTTAGTTATTTCTATGGCAACCTGGGCTTGAGGAATAGCCGACAAGACGTCGGAGAGATATCTCACATTGAAGGCAATTTTAGCCTCTTCCCCATCAACCAGAGAATCGAGCTCGCTGACATTGCCTCCAACCTCTTCAGCCTGGGCCGAGACGGTGATTTTCCCCTGGCTCAGTTCACTCCCCGGAGTAATGACCAGGCGAACTATGCCGCTAGAATCACGGGCAAAAATGGAAGACGCTTTAATCGCCTGTATAAATTCATTGATTCCCACAACAGCCCGGACATTGTAACTTTGAGGTATGATCTGGGAATAGTTGGGGAAAGAACCCGGGATGAGTTGGGAAACTATTTCCGCATTCTCAAGGTGGAAGAGGATCTGGCTTTTCTGCTGGTTTATGGTGATTTCCACCGGCTCTTCCTGTTCACCAAGAATGCGGTTTACTTCATTGAAAGTCCTTGCGGGGATAATTACCGTGGTTGGTTCCTTAATCGGTGAGGAGAGAGTTGTCTTATGCACAGCCAGTCTGAAGCCGTCGGCGGCAACCAGAGTGAGTTGCTCCTTATCAAATTCAGTATTGATACCGGTCAACACGGGGCGGGATTCTTCCATAGCAGCAGTAAAGGTGACCTGCTTTATTCCCTCTCTGAGATTGGTTGCCTTGACGCTGGCAGTGATGCCATCGCTTATCTCAGGGGTCGGGGGGAAATCCTGAGCATCAATGCCGTTTATGTGAGCCTGGAAATGACCGCTTTTAAGTTCCAGCGTATGGCTGTCGGGAGGGAGTGTGATCTCAATCAGGTCACTGGGCAAGGAATTAACAAAATCTACCAACAGGCGCGCAGGAATAGTTATGCTCCCCTCCTCTTCCACTTTAGCACCAACCCAGGAAGTGGTGGCAATTTCCAGATTTGTAGCCGATACCTTGAGCCGTGAGGGCTCACCAACCAGCAGAATATTCTGGGTAATGGGTAAAGTGGACCTGGTGGCCACAGCACGGCTTACTATACCCAATCCCTTGCTTAGCTTTTCCTGTAGACAAGATAATTTCATGATCTGCCTCCCATCCTTATATGTGTGGAGAGTATACTATTAACAGTTATGAGAGTCAACGAATTGACTGTATATTTGTTGTAATATGAGTTGGGCCCTGTGGGCAGCTTGAGCGCGGTGGCTGATCTGGTTTTTCACCTCCGGGGGAAGTTCAGCCATGCACTTGCCCTTTCCGGGGAGGTAGAATATGGGGTCATAGCCAAACCCCTCCTCACCCCTGACTTCGAAGCTAATCATGCCATGGCATTCTCCCTGGCATAGTTCTAATCGCCCTGTCGGGGTAACTATAGCAATAACGCATTTGAAATGCGCAGTTCTTTCCTCCCACGGGACGCCAGCAAGTTTACCCAGGAGAAAATCCACTTTCTCTACATCGCTGGCGGCTTCACCTGCAAAGCGCGCCGACTTGATGCCAGGCTTACCACCAAGGGCATCCACTTCAAGTCCAGAATCATCAGCAAGCGCAGTGGTTTGTCCCAATCTGGAATAAGTAACGGCCTTTATGGAAGCATTTTCCTCATAGGTACTCCCCTCTTCAGCCACTGTCTCACTAATTCCCGCATCCTCCGGGCTAATTATGTCAAATCCTGAATTCCTCAGGAGGAAGCGATATTCTCTTACCTTGCCCTGGTTATTGCTGGCTATAAGTAGCTTGGGCACTATATCTCGCACTTACTCCTGCAGGTCTTCAAATCTGAATGCCAGCTTTTCCGCTATCTCTGGCATGGTGGTGTATTCCATCTCCTCCAGGGGCAAACGGTGTGGCTCAAAGGGCCCATGGCGACGCATGTAGTCAGCTACATCATTCGCCTGCTGGCGAGCGTTGTCAAATGATATGTCGGCAAACATATCGCGCGGTCCAACCAGCTTGCCTTCAGTGAGCTGGAAGCCAAGACATGTTACCCTGGGTGGGCCATCAAAGCGCGACGGGATACTGTCGGCTACAGAGACCGGCATGAAGGGGCCATGATGTGAACCTCGCATCCACCCCTCTACCAGGTGAGGAAAGGCAAATGGTTCCAGCACTTCTCCCACCGCAGGGAATACCCCCTGAGAACGGACGATGCATACCGGGTCATCTTTACCCACATACCGTCCGGCAATCAGAGATAGGCGCTGGGTGGAAGACACCGCTGCTATCTCTCCGGTTGCTCTACTATACACCGCTTTCACCGCGTAGCGGCCGGGAGCTCCGATATAGATTAAGAGGTCATATATTTCTTCCGGCGAATTCAGGGTTATCTTCTTGTGATCCTTGACATCATGTACCTCAAAGGAAAAACCCTCGTGCATACTTAAAGCAATAACCAGCCCTATACTGTTGAAGGGATCGGCAAACATCTTGTACAGGGGCATATTCCATGCTCCGGACGACGTCTTATCAGCCATGAAAATAAGAACAGGTTCAGACTTCCGCTCCTCAATCTCCATCTCTGCTATGCCGGGGCCCATTCCTTTAACGTTGCCCGAAAAAGCATCCGAGAGCAAATCCTGCCCGGCACCGTAAAGCCCCAGGGTTTTGGCTAACTTAGTGCCTTCAACGAAGGTATCCCAAGCCAGCCTGTGTATTTCTTCGTTCTCCTCACCCCTCTGGTGAGTCATAATAAGCTGCAAGTCATCCCCGCACTTGGTTACATGATAATCAACCAGCAATCCGGATTTTTTATGCCTGGCCAGGCACTCCTCAGCTTTGGCCAGAATGTCAGGGTGAGATTCAGAATGCCCCACATAACCACCGATATCAGCCTTAATTACGCTCAGAGTTATCTTCATTGTGCCTCCTTTATCCAACTGATTGCCATACAGACAGCCTGCTCTTAGCCAAAACGGAGAGCCTTTAGAGAGATTCCTCCAGCTCTCCGACCCCCCAGAGAGACTTCGGGTGACTGAACCTCGTGCAGAATAAGGATCTCTACTCTAGCAAATCCAAAGGCAGGTGTCAATGTCATAAATCAGGGGCTTCGGTAACATGATTTATGACGCAACCATGCTCTCCCCGGTAACACTTTATTTTGACGCAACATGTGTCAATCGGGGCGCCTTTCGATTAGAATAGACTCTACCCGAACACGGAAATTGACTTGGTAATCAAGCATACCCTATAATCCAGAAAGGAAGACAACTTTTTATGCGAGAAAGTTGCGGCGTTTTTGGAATCTACGCTCCAGGAATAGAGGTGGCTCGCATTATCTTCTTTGGCCTCTTCGCGCTGCAGCATCGCGGGCAGGAAAGTGCTGGTATTGCCGTATCCGACGGCAGCTATATAAATTCACATTCCGCCATGGGACTGGTTTCCCAGGTATTCAACGAAACCAACCTTCCATTACTCGAAGGTTACATCGGAATCGGGCACAATCGTTACTCCACCAAGGGCTCAAGCAAACTGAGTAACACTCAACCCGTGGTAGCGGAAATAAACGGGGTGAAAATTGCCCTGGCCCACAACGGCAATATCATCAACGCCAAACCGCTACATGATGAACTTCAGGAACGTGGTTACGCCTTTAGCAGCACCACCGATTCTGAAGTCATTGCCCGCCTTATTCTGGATTCCCCCGCCACCAGTTTGGAGAGGAAGGTCGAACACGCCATGCACCGCCTGCAGGGTGCATATTCACTGACGATTCTAACAGAGCACAGCCTGATCGGAGTTCGCGATCCCATGGGTGTACGCCCCCTGTGCTTGGGGAAGCTCAATGGAGGATGGGTCCTCGCCTCAGAAACCTGCGCGCTGGAACACATAGGAGCTGAATTCACCAGGGAAGTCGAGCCAGGCGAAATCGTTGTCATCGATAGCAATGGGATAAAGAGCTTCAATGGCAAAACCAGCACGAGGAAGGCTATCTGCGCCTTTGAATATATCTACTTCGCCCGTCCCGACAGCATAATTCAGGACAGGCTGATTTACCAGGCTAGACTGTCCATGGGCAAGATGTTAGCACAAGAACACCCCGTCAGCGCCGACCTCATCATTGGCGTGCCTGACTCAGCTATCAGCGCTGGCATCGGTTATGCCCGTGCTTCAGGCACTCCATACTGCGAGGGGCTAATCAAAAATCGCTATGTCGGTCGCACCTTCATTCAGCCCGACCAGAGGATAAGAGAACTTGGCGTTCACTTAAAATTCAACCCCCTTCCCCAGATAATCGCAGGAAAACGGCTGGTCGTCGTCGACGACAGCATCGTCCGAGGCACTACTACCCCTCACGTAGTCAGGCTATTGAGAAAGGCAGGAGCCGCGGAAGTGCATTTGCGCATATGCGCCCCACCACTCCGCTACCCCTGCTTCTTCGGCGTGGACATGGCAACCAAACAAGAACTCATTGCCGCCAGAAAGACCATTCCCGAAATCAAAGAATACCTTAACGTCGATTCGCTCGGCTATCTTAGCGTCGAGGGACTAATTCAAGCTATAGATTTGCGCCGGGATATGTTTTGCCTGGCCTGCTTCACCGGAGAGTATCCCATCCCGATACAGATGGAAATGGACAAACTGGATCTGGAAATGCCGCGAGAAAAGGAGTTTTGTGAAAGCAAAACCTAGAGGAGCCTATGCCAGTTCCGGTGTGGACGTAAATGCAGCCGACAAAATTAAGAAATCCATTGCTCAGCTGGCCTCCTCCTCATTCAACCCCTCCGTCCTGAATTTCGGTTCCTTTGGCAGCGCGTTCCAATTCCAGGGATACAACGAGCCCATACTGGTCTCCAGCACCGATGGCGTTGGTACCAAGACCAGAATCGCTTCTCTCTTCAACAAACACGATACCATCGGCATGGATATTGTCAACCACTGCACCAACGATATCCTGTGCTGTGGGGCTAAACCCCTTTTCTTTCTGGACTACATCGCCATGGAAAAGCTGATGCCCCTGCAGGTAGAAGCCATCGTCAGAGGCCTGGCCCAGGCCTGCATAGAAAACGGTTGTGCCCTTATTGGAGGCGAAACCGCAGAAATGCCCGGAGTCTACCGGGAGGGATGCTATGACCTGGCTGGCTTCATCGTGGGGGTAGTGGAGAAGAGAACCATCATTGATGGGCACTCCATTGCACCAGGAGATATCGTCCTGGGGCTCCCTTCCTCCGGGCTGCACACCAACGGCTACTCGCTAGCGCGAAAAGTCTTTGGCATAGAAGATGACCCCTCTCCACTGAATAAAGTCTATCCCGAGCTGGGAAAACCACTGGGGGAAGAGTTGCTCCAGGCTCATCTCTCATACTACAACGCACTCAAGAACGTACTTCCCTCAATCAAAGGGCTGGCTCATATCACCGGTGGGGGATTTGAGGGGAACGTACCCCGCATCCTTCCCCAGGGCCTCGCCGTCGAACTGCGCAAAAGCTCCTGGGAAGTTCCTCCCATCTTCAAGCTCATCCAGGAAAAGGGAGATGTGAATGAGACGGAAATGTACAGAGTATTCAACATGGGCATCGGCATGGCTATTTTGTGCTCACCAGAAGAGGTGATGAATTTAACTACAACTTTGCCTCAAGCCAAGATTATAGGCGAGGCAACCAGAGCAAAGGGCGGAAAAACTGTCATCATCAGCTAAAGAGGAGGCCACATGCGCGCTATCGTAAGTCTTTCAAATAAATCCGGGATAATACCCTTCGTCCAGGGCCTGCAGGAAATGGGCATTGAAATCTTCAGCACCGGCGGAACCAGAAGAACGCTGGATTCGGCGGGAGTCAAAGTTCACAGCATATCAGAAATAACGGGTTTCCCCGAAATCCTGGACGGTAGGGTGAAGACGCTGCATCCAGCAGTGCATGGTGGAATACTGGCCCGTCGCGATCTACCACAACACTTGGTTGAACTGGCACAACATCACATCGAACCTGTTGATATAGTCATAGTGAACCTCTACCCCTTCGCCGAGACTATAGCAAGGGAAGGGGTCTCTCTGGAAGAGGCCCTGGAAAATATAGACATCGGTGGTCCAACTCTAATTCGCTCGGCGGCCAAAAATTTTCCTTCCGTTCTGGTTATAGTTGACCCCGAAGACTATGGCCCCGTACTGCTGAAGCTTCGCCAGGAAAAGATAGATTCAGGAGAGCGGAAAAGGCTGGCCCAGAAGGCCTTCCAGCACGTAGCCCTCTACGATACAGCTATATCTCAATATCTGAACGAGGAAATTTTCCCCGAAGAAATGACCCTGGCCTTGAGGAAGTGCTCCGACCTGCGCTACGGGGAAAACCCACATCAGAAAGCCTCTTTTTACCAGGAGCAAAACGCGAAGCAAGGAAAGGCAGGACTGGCATCCCTGAAACTTCTCCATGGCCCCGAGATCTCCTTCAACAACCTGCTTGACTTCGATGCTGCCCTGGCACTTCTGGAAAGCTTCACAGAACCCACCGTTGCGATACTGAAACACACTAATCCCTGTGGCCTCGCCTTCCATGATAACCTGGTTGAAGCCTATCGCAGAGCTTTCAGCGGAGACCCCCTGGCAGCCTTCGGTGGCGTGGTTGCCAGCAACCACGCCATCAACATGGAGACAGCCCAGGAAATAGATAAAACCCATTACGACGCCATCATAGCCCCCGGTTACGAAGATGGAGCTCTCAAGCTGCTGGGACGCAAAAAGAGCCTGCGCCTGGTCAAGATATCCCCGGAGGCCATGAAACCTTGTTCCAACCTCCTCCTTGATTTCAGGCGCATCAGAGGCGGGTTCCTGAGCCAGACGCTCGACCTCTTTTCTGAGGCAGAATCGCTGCCCAGTATCGTCACCGAACGACAGCCGTCAGAGTCAGAGTCGTCAGACCTCCTCTTTGCCTGGAAGGCGGTCAAAAGGATAAAGTCCAATGCTATAGCCATTGTCAAAGACAAAACGCTGCTGGGAATGGGAACGGGGCAGCCCAGCAGGGTAGTAAGTGTTCAACTGGCCCTGGAGAGAGCTGGCGATAGAAGCAATGGTAGCGTGCTCGCCTCCGATGGTTTCTTCCCCTTCACCGATGGCCCCGAACTGGCGATCAAGGGCGGCATCACCGCTATCATCCAGCCAGGTGGTTCTATCAGAGACAAAGAGGTAATCGCTATGGCTAACGGGCATAATATAGCCATGGCGTTTACTGGAGTTCGTCATTTCAGACACTAATTCATCGGAAACGAGGGTAAAATGGTAGTAATAAACAAAAAAAGAGTCAGGGGGGAAATCAAGGCCATCAAGGAGAAACTAGCTGCCGCAGGAAGAGAACGGGAAGGCATCTCGGAGATAACGAAGCTGCTGGAAGTAAAAGATTCCAGCCTCCAGCAAGTGGACAGTTGCGCAGCCTGTTGCGGTAGTTCCTGTAGTATAGCTTTTCTGCTTGAGGCCGAAATTGAAATCCTGCGAAGCGCCCTGGAGGCGATAAAGGCAAACGACACGAGCAGGGCAGGTCTTTTACTGGAAGCTTACCTCGACTTTTTAGAGAACAACTACGAAAATGCACCCGCCTTTTTCTAACGTCTCTGAGCCAGAAGAATAGTTATTCCTTCGGGAGGACTTCGGCTTCACCTCAGCTCCTGGCTTTCCGTCATTTGGAAAGAAAGGCCAAAGCGTCTTATAATTAGCATTACCGTGACCAAAGCGATCCTGGTAATAGACATGCTTCGGGGTTTCCTGGAGGAAAACCATCCCCTTTACTGCGGACCTTCCGCTCGCAGCATCATCCCCAACGTGCAGAAATTGCTGAAGCGAGAATTGGGCCAAGGGGCAAGGGTCTTTTACCTGTGCGACAGCCATGCTCCCGATGACCCCGAGTTCCAAATATTTCCTCCTCACTGTATTGAAGGCACCCCTGAGGCTGAACTTATTTCCGAGTTGCGGGAGTATCCCGGCGAAATAATCCGCAAAAGGCACTTCAGCGCTTTCTACAACACATCCCTAGAGGAAAAATTAAAGGAGCTTAACCCTGCAACCGTGGTTATCTGCGGCGTATGCACCGACATCTGCGTCTTACATACGGTAGCTGATACCAGGAATCGGGGATACCAAGTCGAGGTGCCTACAGATTGCGTTGCTTCTTTTAACAATAAAGCTCATGCCTTCGCCCTGGAACATATAGAAAAGGTGCTTGGAGCAAAGCTGGTCAGCCCCGAAATTAGCGTGCCCAAACCAGAGATCGATATTCCCGATGCATGGTTAAGGGGAGAAACTGCCGATATTTACTTCCCCCGCACGGTGGAAATACTCAGGAAAGAGGGCATAAACCCCGTGGCAACCATGGAGGTGTTCCCCAGGCAAAACGGACTGCTCTGCGGCGTAGAAGAAGTCAAGGCACTGCTGAAGAAGGGTCTCCCGGGAAATGACCACGAGGTCTGGATACTCCCCGAAGGTGCTCCTTTCACCAGGAAAGAGGTGGTACTGCGCATCAAGGCTCCCTACCAGAGCTACGGCATTTATGAGACCTCCTACTTGGGCATCCTTGCTCACTGCAGCGGCTGGGCCACCGCCGCCCGGGAATGCGTTGATGCCGCCCGGGGCATCCCCATTATCAGCTTTGGGGCGCGCCACATCCACCCGTCGGTAGTGGGAGCCATGGAATACTCTGCCATAGTGGGAGGATGTACCAGCTGTGCCAGCACCGTCGGGGCCTCCCTTGCCGGCATAAAACCCACGGGAACCATACCCCACGCCCTCATCATAATCATGGGCAGCACTGTTCAGGCCACCCTCGCTTTCGATAAACACATGCCTCCCGATGTGCCCCGCCTTGCCCTGGTGGACACCTTTGAAGATGAGGTCAGGGAAAGCATCAACGTCGCCAAGGCAATGAAGGGAAGGTTGCAGGGAATAAGGTTAGACACCCCTTCAGAAAGGGGTAGAGTTACCGCCGATCTGGTTAAAGAGGTAAGGGCATGGCTTGATCTGGAAGAATTTAGAGAAGTAAAGATCGTGGTCAGTGGAGGCCTCGACCCAGAGCGCATACGCTACTTCATCTCTGAAGGAGCTCCTGTTGATATCTTCGCTGTCGGCAGCTACATCAGCGGCGCCAGCCCTATCAACTTCACCGCCGACCTGCATGAGGTAGACGGCAAGCCAGTTGCCAAAAGGGGCAGAACGCCGGGCATAACTCCCAACCCCAAGCTGATGAGAGTACTGTAAGAGCCGCCTCAGCTATCCCCAGGACAATCGGAACGAATCCGCTTCACTTCCTCAACTATCGCGGGCAATATCTCCCCCGTCTTCCCTTGAATGAAATAATCCGATATGCCTTCACAGGTAAGTGACGTCGGTTCGGCATTCACCTCAATTATCTTTACATTAGCTGTGCTCTCACCTGAAAGTGAGCCATAACGAGCTATTCCACGGCGGAATTTTGCCACACGGGGCAAGGAAGCAAAGGGGTAAACGACCGCGGAGGTTCCACAGACGAGCATCAAATCACACCTCAAGGCCTCTTTCTCCGATTCCTCCATGACATCTGAGGGTATCGGCTCCTTGAAGTGAACCACATCATACTTCAGCGGCGCACCGCACCTGCAACGAGGGGGCAATTCATCCAGAGAAACCTCATCAAGGTCAAATCTCGCTCCGCAAGAGACACACCGCAACCTGGAAACGCTGCCATGATATTCCCATACCTTCCTATTCCCCGCCTTCACATGTAAACCATCAATGTTTTGCGTGACGACGCATTTTAGAATCCCCAGGCCTTCAAGCTCCGCCAGAGCATGGTGCCCGGGATTTGGTTCTGCCTCCCTGATTTTTCCATAAAACTCTCCGTAAGCCCCCCCCGTCCCCATCATCTCTTCCCAGTACGCTCCGGGGTTCGTCAGAAAGAGCTCATACCTTTCATAAGCCCTGGCCTCTGCCTTCTTGTCCGTGGTCCAGAGACCCTTCGGTCCCCTGAAATCGGGAATAGCCGACTCGGTTGATATACCGGCTCCAGTCAATGCGATGACATACTTGCTCACCAGAATATCTTTCGCCGCCAGCTGAATTAGTTTTTCCATTTCCCGCCTCCTGAAAAATACCTCTATTTTCCCTTTCATGCTCCGGAGGGAACACAAGCTTCGCCTCCCAGCGAGAGCACATCCTCCTCCGACCACAGCAACCGCGCTCCAGATCTAAACCATAAACAAGCATCATAAAACCCTTTTCCCCGGAGGAACATCTCTCTCCGATTGAACCAGTACCACCTCATCATCATCCCTCACCACTCCCAGCACCAGAACTTCAGAGACAAAATCAGTAACCTGCAGCGGGGGAGGATTCACCATCGCCATGACAAGCCTGCCCGCCAGTTCTTCCCTGTGGTAACACTTCGCGATCTGAGCGCTCGACTGTTTCGTTCCCAGAGGACCGAAGTCTATCCAGAGTTTATAAGCGGGCTTTCGCGCTTCGGAAAAATCGCCAACCCTGACAATTCTGCCAGCGCGCAGATCCACTTTCTCAAAAAGCCGCGGGCAACCTTTTTCACCCTGATATTCTCCCCAGACAACAGGCCTCTCCCTGCACGCCTTAAGTATATATGAAACCTCTCCATTATTCCCAGCAGGAAAAACCATCTCTCAAATCGCCGCTGGAGGAAGGCCCGCACAAACCATAGCCCCATGAACAAACTAAAAACCTGGCACATGCCACCTCGCCTTTATGCCGCACCAGGAAATATCCATCCCTCGAGGTCAAGCAAAATACTTCTGCGCACCTACGAGCATAAGCCACAGAACTTCGCATCCTTGCTGGGGCCGGAGGGAGCAGAAATGAAACCGGCGATAAAGAGAAGATAGATGCCTCCGGACGCCTCAGAGACTGGTGGTGAGATAGGGCAGCACCGCCGCATGGCTCAGCCCCAAAGAATTTTGCCGACAAGAGCCATCAAATCTCACTTTTACATCTTGCCAAGGGGAGCAAAGTATCGGATAATATAACAGGGTAGATAAAAAGAGAGGAGGTGTAATCATGGTAAGGGTCATGATAAAACGCAAGGTAAAAGCAGGAGAAGAAGGGAAGTTACAGGAAGCGCTCAAGGACTTCAGATCAGCGGCGCTGTACCAGCGAGGGTACATCACGGGAGAAACTCTGGTGAGAACTGAGGACCCCAGAATATTTCTGGTCATGAGCACCTGGGATTCTCTGGAAAACTGGAATGCGTGGCACGAAAACGAACGGCGCGTGCAACTCGCTGACCTGCTCAGGCCACACCTTGAGGAAGACGAGCAGTTTTTCGTCTACTACGTAGTCGGAAGGGAAATCTGAACAGGAAACCCAGAGCAACTCCTATCAGACGCGCAGTTCATCCTGCTGAAATGATATGTCTTGGCTGGACACAGTTATCGTAGCGGTCTCCCTGATACTGGGACTGGCTGGTTTGTGGAAGGGAATTTTCAGGACTGCTTTTGGAATTGCCGGATTGGTGGGAGGCATCTATCTGGCAGGGCGCTACTCTGAGCCGCTTGCCAGTTCGCTTTTCTCCAGCGGAGCTACTTGGACAGAGGTAGCTGCCTATGCCATCATTCTGGTCTCCACTGTGATAGTAGCCAGCATCATCGGATGGTTCATCGCCAGGCTCATTCACCTTACGTTCCTTGGCTGGATAGACAGACTCGTCGGATTCATCCTCGGAGCCGGGATCGGAGCCGTGCTTTGTGCTGCTGTGCTCGCTACCGCAAGCAAATACCTCCCCGCGATGGAAAGCGCTGTCTTCATCTCTCCGCTGGCAAAACTCCTGCTGGAGTACTTTCCTTCGTTACTGGCACTTCTCCCGGGAGAATTCGACTTCGCCAGGAATTTCTTCATCTAACTTCCCCCACTCCGATAACAGGCATCTCACCCAGGCATCATTCTGCCAGGACTTCGTCCAGGATCTTTTTAAACTCTCTCTTAGCTTTATACCCCACGACCTGCCGTACAGGCCGGCCTTCCTTAAATACCAGCATTGTGGGAATGGCCGCTATGCCATATTTGCGGGCGACAGAATTATTCTCATCGACGTTCACTTTAAAGAAATTCACCCTCCCTTCATACTCAGCAGCCAGATCTTCCAGCAGGGGAGCTGCAGCCAGGCAAGGAGCGCACCACTGCGCCCAGAAATCTATCCATGCAGGCACCTTGGAATCCAACACCTTCTTCTGGAAATCGTCTTCACCTACTATATTCTGCACCATTTACTTTACCTCCTGTGTCTTTAAACTTTAAAGGGACATGAGAATACTCCAACACGCATTTAGAGAAGAGAAAAAAGGGACAAGGCATTCCTCGTAGTATATTCAGCAACCGTGTCTTCGTCAACACCCTTAAGCTCGGCAACAGCTTTTAGAGACCTGAGAACATCGGCAGGCTGCGATTCATATCTCTCTTCTCTGCCGTAAGCAACGGGACTATCCGTTTCCAGCAATATTCTCTTCAAGGGCGCTGCTTTCACTGCCCTCCGGTGTTCTTCATGATACTCAGCAGCTGGCGTTGCAGAGACAAAATATCCAGCATCTATTATACCCCTAAGAACGCTGGAAAAACCAGTGAACCAGTGGAAGACAACTTTTTTTATCCCCGAACCCTGAACTACCTGTAATGCGTCCTTCCAGGCATATCTGCTGTGTATGATCGCCGGCTTATCATTTTTTACCGCTACCTCCAGACATCGCTGTAAAACCTCCTTCTGCCAATCTCTGCCCGTGACACTCACCACCCTTTTGTGATAATCCAGCCCTATCTCACCGACAGCCACTGCCCCTGCGATGTTATTCTCAATGAACCGCAAAGCCTCCTCCACCCCGGGAGGCCCCATGTCCGCCAATTCACAGGGATGCAACCCCAGCGCCGCATGGACAAAAGAGCCGTGCCTGTGAGCGATTTTTAGCGTTTCCGCATTCGACTGGCAACTTGAACCCACCGCCACTATGGCGGTAACCCCAATCGCCCTGGCCTTCTCGATTGCCGAACAGGGATCCTGCAATTCATCCAGATGAGCATGGGTATCAATAAGCTGATACATTCTAGAATTCCTCAGCAATACACATGACGTTAGCTCTTCAACCACCCTACAAAGGCAATCTCTCTGCCGCTCTCCTTTCCTCAAACCCTGATCTTAACTGAGAGATACAGGTCACCGGGAACCTGTCCTTTCAAGCCCATACCCTTCAACTTTATCTTCGTGTCTTGAACAACTCCTGGCGGCACTCTGACGATAAGTTTTTTCTTCTCATCACCTCTCTTATAGTTGATTTTCCTGTCACATCCCGCCTCTGCTTCACGGGAAGAAAGGACAATTTCCTGGTACAGGTTCCCTCCCGCCCACTGACGGGGAAAGTCCCTCAATCCCAGCATTTTTCTAAGGGCAAACCCCAATACCTTCCCCCCCAGTCGCATCAGCAATGGCAGTCTGTATCCCCGGGAGGAAAAGGCAGCAGGCTGCCTCCTCTCGCCGGGCTGAGCAAAAAAGGAGAAGGCAAACCCCTGACCACCAAAGAAGGTATCATTAACAAACCCTCTGTCAAACCTCAAACCCGCTTCTTGAAACATCCTGAATATCTCCTGGAATTGCTGCGGATTGGTAAAGGCATCGCGGAACACCTGCTCCTGGCTATAGTATCGCTCCCTGGCGTATTGAGACCGATATCCGCCAAAGCTCGCCTGCCCTCTCCTGTCATATTCTCCCCTCTTGCCTTCATCCCTCAATACAGCATAGGCCTCGTTGATCTCCTTGAACTTCTCCTCAGCCGCTTTCTCGTTGCCCGGGTTCCTGTCCGGATGATATCGCATGGCAAGATTTCTAAAAGCATGCTTTATCTCTTCCTGCCCGGATCTCCGGGAAACACCCAGAATAGAGTAATAATCTTTCATTTCAGCGTACATCCCCAACAGCATACCATTTTAGCGAGCGCAGGTTACAATGGCAAGTGAACGGGCCTATTCTTCCTCATCTCTGTCCTTTTCCGCCGGTCTCACCAGCAACGTCATCCCCTCCACCCCATCCACCACGACTTCCTTTCGCGCAGCGATATCCTCCTCCGACCTGGCCTGCCAGAGCTCACCTCTGATTCGGATATATCCCCGTGGGGAGAGAGGAATCTCAACTTTGCATTTTGTGCCAATCAGGGTCTTCAGGGAAAGCAACGGGCTCATGTCCAATGCTCTTTTGCCCAGCCAGTAACTGACGGCGCAATACGCTCCCAGAACGGACATCAAAACGATCAGCGCCCAGAGAGGGAGGTACACCTCGAACCTGGGGAGCAAATCGAGGACAATCACTGCTAGCATCGCCTCCCAGATCAAGGAAGTTACAATAGACCAAATCGTATATCCCTTACTTGGCATTTTCTCTCACTCTGACCATATTATAAGAAAATAGGCCACCTCACGATAGGTACCACCAGGATTCCCTGGCATAAACAGCTGTTTTTCCTCAAGGAAACTTTCGCTCGCAGGGGAATTTGACATGCCAGAGCAAATCTGGTTAACTAAACTTTAATTATGGTTAACCAACTGAGAACAGACATTCTGAAGGCCCTCAAAGAAAGCGCTGGTCACGTTTCAGGTGAAGCATTGAGCCGCCATCTGGGCACCTCCAGAGTCGCCATCTGGAAGCACATACGCCGCCTGCGCCAGGACGGCTATGCCATAGAGTCCTCCTCCCTGGGATACCGCTTGAACTCTTCTCCGAACCTGTTGCTCCCCTACGAGTTCCCGGGGATGGAACAGAAAATTCATCATTCCAGCGAAGTCAGCTCCACCATGGACATCGCCAGAGAGCTGGCCAGAAATGGAGCTGCTGCGGGAACGGTCGTCATTGCGGAGAGCCAATCCCGGGGCAGGGGCAGGCTGGAGAGAAAATGGTACTCCCCTCAAGGAGGAATCTACCTGAGTATCATTTTAAGGCCGCAGGTCACGCCAGCGTATGCCCCCAGGATAAACCTGATGGTTGCAGTAGCTATAGCCAGAACCATCAGAGAGCTCTTTGGTTTGAAGGCAGAATTGAAGTGGCCCAATGACGTCCTCATTGAAGGCAAAAAGGTGTGCGGCATACTGGCTGAAATGGACGCTGAAATGGACATGGTGAATTACGTCAGCGTGGGCATAGGCTTAAATGCCAATGCCGTCGTTTCCGGGCACGAAGAAAATGCTGTATCGCTGAGGGAGAAGGTAGGAAGAGAGATCTCCAGGAAGGAATTCTGCAACTCCGCGCTCAGGGCAATAGAAGAGATACAAATCATGTTAACCGGAGCGGATTTGCTTGATGAGTGGAGGGACCTCTCCTCCACTCTGAACAGAGAGGTACGCATCACAGCACCGGGCGAGGTCATAGAAGGGCAAGCGGTCGACATCGATGACCATGGAGCACTCATGGTAAAAACCGGGGATGGTGTTCTGAGGCACATCTTCGCTGGAGATTGTATTCACTTAAGGTAGTCCCCTATGACTCAATTGATCATCATCGCTATTTACGCCCTGGTCATGCTGGGCATAGGCCTGGGAATGCGCAAAAAAGCAGAAAACCAGAATAGCTTTTTCGTCGCCCAGCGCAGGGGAACTTTGCCCTTCATTACCGGCTCCCTCCTGGCCACTGCCATTGGAGGTTCGGCAACGGTGGGCATGGCCGGGCTGGGATTTGGGCAGGGCCTGACGGGCGCCTGGTGGCTCATCTCAGGATCTGCCGGGCTGCTGATACTGGGGTTCTTCTTCGCCAAAAAGGTGAGAGGTGCTGCGCTCTATACTCTGCCGGAGCTGGCAGAAAAACAATATGGCCGCCGCCTGGGCATTTCTGCTTCCGCCCTCATCGTCATTGCCTGGATAGGAGTGGTAGCAGGGCAAATTGTGGCTGCCGGCAAAATTCTTTCCATCCTGGGGATGGGATCAATGACACTCTGGATGGTCATCTTCACCGTCGTTTTCGTTGTCTACACTGTTTTGGCAGGACAATACTCCATCATCCGTACCGATTTCTTCCAATCCTCGATACTTTTCATCGGCATCTTTGTAACCCTGGCACTGGTTTTCGCCCGCGTGGGAGGCATAAACGGACTGCAAGCTTCTTTGCCCAGCGAATACTTCTCCTTTCCCCTGAGCCCCGGCTTCAACTTCAAAAACCTGTTATCCATCCTGATTCTCGTAGGGGCAACCTATGTCGTCGGCCCGGACATATACACTCGTCTGTTCTCCGCCAGGGGAGAAAAGACAGCCCAGAGAGCCACCTTCCTTTCCGCCTCTCTCTTCGTGCCCCTGGCCTTTGCCATTACCCTGATAGGAATGGGAGCCAGAGTTCTCTATCCTCAAATATCCCCGGAGATGGCCTTCCCCCAGGTAATTAACGCAATTTTCTCTCCATGTTTAAGCGGGCTAATTCTCGCTGCACTGGTAGCAGCACTGATGTCCTCGGCAGACACCTGCCTCCTCAGCCAGGGAATTATCCTGACCCAGGACATAGTGAAGCGTTTTCACCCCGATATCGGCGAGAAAAAGACCATTCTAATCACGCGCCTGAACATCATTCTTCTCGGTTTTCTGGCCCTGGGGCTAGCCATAGCCATGAAAGGCGTAATATCCTCACTTCTCTTCGCCTACACCATTTTTTCATGCGGGCTGGTCGTGCCCATAATTGCCGGCTTTTACAAAGACAAACTGAAGGTAACTCCGCAGGGAGCACTGGCAGCTCTTATAGGAGGAGGAACTATAGGGCTGCTGGGCAAAATTCCCAGCCTCGACATCCCTCTCAAAGGAGACCTCGGCCTCATCGGTTTTGCCGCGAGCGCGCTCCTCCTTTTCGCAGTGAGTTCCGTTACCGGGAACAGGAACAAACCAGAGCGCATGCTATAATAGGGAAGTGCAAGTTGTTATCATTGGCCTGGGGCTAATCGGCGGATCTATTGGACTTGCCCTGAAGCAGCAGGGTAAACCCACCCGCGAGGTAGTTGGCTATGTACGCCGCCCGGAAGTTGCCACTGCCGCCCTAGAGATGGGAGCCATCGATAGAGCGGAGACAAGCCTGGAAGCTACAGTAAAAGAAGCCGACATCGTTGTCATCTGCACTCCCGTTTTAACGATAAAGGAAATATTGTCCCGGATAGCTGATCATCTTCCCGATGGCTGCATAGTAAGCGATGCTGCAAGCACGAAATTCCAGGTCATGCAATGGGCCCACGAAATATTGCCTCCATCGGCGACCTTCATCGGAGGACATCCCATGGCGGGGAAAGAACTTTATGGTATAGAGGCCGCCGAAGCCGGGCTGTTCCGGGGATGTACTTATTGCCTTACTCCTGAGAGAAAAACTCCATCAGAAGCTCTGGACAAAGTGATAAATATGGTGGAAATTATGGGAGCTGTGCCCCTACTGGTAGATGCACGGGAACACGATGACCTGGTAGCCGGCATCAGCCATTTGCCCCTGCTCCTCTCAGCAGCTCTCGTTTCATCTACTGCTAAAGACCCTTCGTGGCAGAGGATGTCCCGGCTTGCTGCCTCCGGATATCGTGACCTCTCCCGCCTAGCCTCAGGAAATCCCCAGGTTAACGCCGATATCTGCCTCAGCAACTCTCAGGCCTTGCTCCGCTGGGTTGATAAGTTCAAGCGAGAGCTGGACAACTATCGCCAGATGGTGGAAGATGGGGACGAAAACCTGCTAAAAACCCTTGCCGGGGCTAAAAGGGCAAGACAGAAATGGCTGAACGAGGCGAAGTAAAAAAGGTCACCCCCCCCACCCATCTCGAAGGAGAGATCACCCTGCCCGGCGACAAGTCCATCTCCCATAGGGCAGTCATCTTCAACGGCCTGGCCTCAGGACAGGCCGAAGTCAGCAATTTTGCCCCGGGCAGGGACTGTTTGTCCACGGTGAACTGCCTGAGAAACATGGGCGTAAAGATCCAGCGGAAGGGAACGCCCCCCTCCTCCCACCTGCTGATTTCGGGAACCAGTGGAGAGTTTCAGGAAGCTCAAAACGTACTCAACGCGGGGAACAGCGCCACGACGATGCGCCTGCTCGCCGGACTCCTCTCAGGTCAACCCGTTCTCTCCATAATCACAGGAGACTCTTCCCTGTGCTCTCGCCCCATGGGGAGATTAGTTGAGCCACTGCACCTCATGGGCGCCAGAATATGGGGAAGGAGCAATAACTCCCTCGCACCTCTGGTAATTAAAGGAGGCCCTCTCCAGGGCATAGATTTCGAGCTAAACGTTCCCAGCGCCCAGGTTAAATCAGCAATCCTGCTGGCAGGCCTTCAGGCCCGGGGAGAAACTATCCTGCATCAGAGAGCTCTTTCCCGAGACCACAGTGAAAGATTTCTTCAGCAAATGGGAGCCATGATAACAACACAGGGGAAATCGATTTCCCTGAGTCCTCTGAGCCATCCTCTGACGCCCCTCGACCTCAAGATCCCCGGGGATATCAGCTCCGCGGCCTATTTCATGGTCGCCGGAGCCATCCATCCCCACGCCAGGATAACCCTGAGGAACTGCGGAACTAATCCCACCAGAACGGGAATCATAGACGCACTGGAGGCCATGGGTGCCAGAATCAAACGCGAAAACGAACGCATAGAAGGCAATGAACCCCTCGCCGATATCTCAGTGGAGACCAGCGAGCTAAAAGGCATCGACATAGGCGGCGATGCCATTCCCCTCCTCATCGATGAAATTCCCGCACTGGCGGTGGCCGGCTGTATGGCCAGAGGCAAAACCACCATCAGAGACGCCGGCGAGCTACGGGTGAAGGAGTCCGACAGGATCGCCAACATCTCCCTGGAACTCACCAGGATGGGTGCCGAAATTGAGGAGTTGCCCGACGGAATGATTATCCACGGGGGAAAATTGCTGACAGGCACAGAGGTTGAGAGCCACGGAGACCACAGGATAGCCATGAGCCTGGCCATAGCTGGCCTGGTGGCGAGGGGAGAAACTATCATCAGCCAGGCTGGGGTAGTGGAAATTTCTTATCCCTCCTTCTGGCAGAGCCTGCACTCCATTTCACACAGGGAGAGAACTGCTTCTTATGCAGGCAAAGGAGCATAATATGTCATCAGGAACAGAAAGGAACAATTTACTCATCATTTTATCGGGCCCCTCGGGGGTAGGAAAAGACGCAGTACTGGACATAATAAAAGAGCGGAAATGCCCCTTCCATTATGTCGTCACCGCCACCACGCGCCAGAGGCGGGCCGGCGAGCAACAGGGAATAGATTATCACTTCCTTTCACGCGAGCAATTCCACCGCATGAAAGAGGAGGGAGAATTACTGGAGTGGGCCGAGGTCTACGGCAACTATTACGGCGTGCCCAGGGAAGAAGTAAACAGGGCTCTGGCCTCAGGAGAAGACGTCATTCTGAAGACAGACGTCCAGGGCGCTGCCACTCTCAAGAAAATCATTCCCCAGGCGGTGTTTATCTTTCTTATGCCTCCCTCTATCAAGACACTGGAACGGCGGCTTAAACGGCGCAACAGCGATACAAAGGAAACTCTGGCTCTGCGGCTGGAAAAGGCCAGAGCGGAAATAGAAAAACTGCCCCTCTTCGACTACGTTATCACCAACCGTGAAGACAGACTGGACGATATCATCGCTCAGCTTCAGGCCATCATCAGCGCTGAAAAATGCCGCGTCAAGCCCAGAAAAATCGCCCTGGAGACAGTCCGGGACAGGGGAGAATTATCATGAGAGAAGCTGTAAAACGCAAGAAATGCACCTATTGCCTGCAGGGACTGGTGGCAATTCTGCTGGCGAGCATGAGACAGCTTAGAGTAACGATTCAGTTGGCAACATTTCCTATTTATCTTCGCTGCACCATGCCGTTTCGACAAGAGTGCCACGGGAGGAAAGCCCCGTCATGGAAATAACCAGCTTTTATCTGCCAACAAAATTCATCTTTGGCCCCGGCAGCCTTGTCCGTCTCGGCAGGGAGTCCAGAGAAATAGGGCAACGGGCAGTTCTGGTCACCGGCTCCTCGAGCATGCACAGAACGGGCGTGCTCGACAGGGTAACCAGAGACCTTGAGGCCAATGGCGTTAGCGTCGCAGTCTTCGATAAAATCGAACCCAATCCACGCGCCTCTACGATAGATGAGGGTGGCAGTCTGGCACGGCAGGAGAAAGCAAATCTGATCATCGGGCTGGGAGGCGGCAGCGCCATGGATGCCGCCAAGGGAATAGCCCTGGCCAGCAGCGACACCGAACCGATCTGGCGCTATGTTACAGACAAAGTCAGCGTGACTGGTCCGGTTCCTTTGTTAATGCTGGTCCCCACCGTAGCCGCCAGCGGCTCCGAGGCCAACAACGGAGCGGTAATTACCAACTGGAACACCGGTGAGAAGAGCGTGTTGAATAGCCCTCATCTCTTCGCCAGGGTTTCCATTATAGACCCCGAGCTAACGCTCACCCTGCCGCAGAAGCCAACGGCACAGGGAGGAGTGGATATCTTCTGCCATCTGGTAGAATGCTATCTCACCACCGCGGAATCTGCTCCCCTGACCGACGGCATAATGGAAACGGCGATGCGAATGGTGGTAGAATCTCTGCCCCGGGCACTGGAAGAGCCTCATAACATAGAAGCGCGAACCAGCCTTTCCTGGGCCAGCACTATTGCCTGCTCTCAGTTCGCCACGCTGGGAGGGGGAAACGGCTCCATGACCCTCCACGGGATTGAACACCCCCTGAGCGGTCGTTATGACATCGCCCACGGTGATGGACTGGCTGCCCTGCTACCTGCCTGGATGAAATATACCCTCCCGGCAAGGAGCGGGAGGTTTCATCGTCTGGGGAAAGAAGTCTTCGGCCAGGAGAATGGAATCAGGGCTACAGAAAACTGGCTGCAACGGGTGGGGATGAAGCTGCGGCTCGAGCCCCTCGGCATCGAAATGGAGCGCCTTAGCGAGATAGCCGCCTGCGCTGTGAGAACCGCTCCCTGGCTTAAATATCACCCCAGACAGCTGGATGAGATGACCATCAAGCACCTCTACCAGGCTTCCTTCTGAAGAACTGATATCCTTACAGCCCTGCTTCAGCCTTCAGTGCACTCGCTTTATCCGTTTTCTCCCAGGGAAGATCAAGGTCGCCCCTGCCGAAATGGCCATAAGTGGCCGTCTGACGATAAATGGGACGGCGCAGGTTCAAAGTTCTTATGATAGCCTCAGTCCGGAAGTCGAAGTGCTTCCCGATGAGGTCGAGTATGGCCTCGTCGGATATCTTTCCCGTGCCAAACGTCTCTAAAGACAACGAAAGGGGAGAAGCCTTGCCAATGGTATAGGCAACCTGGAGTTCAAGGTAATCGGCCAGGCCCGCCGCCACCAGATTTTTGGCGGCATATCTGGCCATATAGGCGGCAGAGCGGTCCACCTTGGTGGGGTCCTTCCCGGAGAAGCAGCCGCCGCCATGGCGGGAGGCACTGCCATAGGTGTCCACAATTATCTTTCTTCCGGTAAAGCCAGTGTCGCTCACCGGCCCACCTATCTCGAACTGTCCCGCTGTGTTAACCAGAAATTTGGTGTCATCTATCAGGTCGGGAGGTATAACTTCGCCCACCACTTCCTCCATGAGGTCGTGTTCTATCGTGCTGTGCTCTATACCCGGGTCGTGCTGGGCTCCCAGGACAACGCAAACCACCTTCCTGGGAATTCCATGGCTGTAGTCAATGGTGACCTGAGACTTGCCATCGGGGCGGAGATAGGGAACGATTCCATCCTTTCTCACCTGAGCCAGGCGGTGGCATAACCTGTGCGCCAGCACGATGGGAAGAGGCATGAGCTCCGGAGTCTCCCTGCAGGCAAAGCCAGACATCATCCCCTGATCTCCGGCGCCAGTCTTATTCAGAACTTCATCACTCTTCTCGCCATCCCTCACTTCCAGCGAACGGCCCACCCCGGCGGCGATGTCGGGAGATTGTTCCTTGACGGAAACGAGCACTCCACAGGTGCGGTAATCGAAGCCATATTCGGGCCTGGTATATCCAGCGTCTCTGATCACCTTCCGCGCGACGCTTGGTATGTCCACATAGCACTCACACGAGATTTCCCCCATGACCATCACTACGCCCATGGCAACGGATACCTCACAGGCAACGTGAGCCAAGGGATCCTTTTCCAGTATAGCGTCAAGAACGGCATCAGAAATCTGGTCGCATAATTTATCAGGGTGCCCCTCGGTAACGGACTCCGAAGTTGCCAGATATGAATTCTGTTGACTAAAACTGTTCAATATTTTCCCTCCTTTTACTGAGAAAGACCTTTCCCGGCACAGCAAATTTATGTGCCAGACTCCCAACTCCCGAGGTATTCTTCCTGCTCCTCTGTCAGAGAATCAATGACGAGGTTCATGGAAGTCAACTTCAGTTTCCCCACTTCCCTATCTATATCATCAGGCACGGGATAAACATCTCGCCCCATCTCTCCTTTTGCCACAACCAGGCGCTCCACGCAGAGAGCCTGGTTGGCGAAGCTCATATCCATCACGCTGGCAGGATGTCCCTCCGCAGCAGCCAGATTAATCAGCCTGCCTTCACCCAGCAAATATATATGGACACCCCCTGCTATCGTATACTCCTCAACAAAAGGACGCACTTTTCTCTTGCTCTTCGCCAGGTCTTCCAGCGCGGGAATATTTATCTCCACGTTGAAATGCCCGCTGTTGGCCACGATGGCACCGTCCCGCATGCGCATAAAGTGAGCCCTGTCCAGGACGCTCTTATCGCCGGTGACAGTGATGAAGACCTGTCCTTCATCGCAAGCTTCAAGCAGGGGCATGACGCGATAGCCATCCATAACAGCTTCAAGCGCCAGGATGGGGTCAACTTCGGTGACGATAACATGCGCCCCCATTCCCTGAGCCCTGCTGGCTATTCCCTTGCCGCAGAAGCCATAGCCGCAAACCACTACCGTTCTCCCCGCCCACAGTATGTTGGTAGCCCGGGTCACGCCATCGATGGTGCTCTGCCCTGTGCCATAGCGATTGTCGAAGAAATGCTTGGTGCGGGCATCGTTGACGGCGATGACGGGATAATTCAAATTGCCTGATCCTGCCATGTTCCTCAGCCTGATAACTCCCGTGGTAGTTTCCTCCGTACCCCCCACGACCTCATGGCTGAGATCAGCATACTTCTTGTGAATGGTGGAAACCAGGTCAGCACCATCATCCATGGTAATCTGAGGCCTGTGCTCTATAGCCGTGGTGATATGGCGATAATAGGTCCCATCGTCCTCTCCCTTGATGGCGTTAACGGGAATGCCATATTCTACCAGGGCAGCAGCCACATCATCCTGGGTGCTCAAAGGATTGGAGGCACAGAGAACCACATCGGCTCCTCCCTCCCTTAAGGTCAACGCCAGGTTGGCCGTCTCGGTGGTAATATGAAGACAGGCAGAGATGCGCACGCCCTCAAGCGGCTTCTCCCGGGCAAATCTCTCTTTAATCAAACCGTTAACCGGCATTTCCCTGCCCGCCCATTCTATACGCAGACGCCCTTCCTCTGCCAGAGCCAGATCCCTAACATCATAATTGTCCATTTCTAATTAAAATTTCCTCCAAAGTATTTCCTCAAGCTCATCTCGC
The DNA here is from genome assembly GCA_021162545.1 of Dehalococcoidia bacterium. Classification (GTDB taxonomy): domain Bacteria; phylum Chloroflexota; class Dehalococcoidia; order GIF9; family AB-539-J10; genus M55B177. The sequence goes on from JAGGYM010000011.1 coordinate 55,510, forward strand.
GGCGGAGACGTGTCAATCACCAGGTGTTGCCGCGGAGAGAACTCAGTTACAGGTTGAAATTCATCCTTCTGCCACTGAAAAATTTCCCGGCGGCCGTCGGAGGCTGATTCCTCCTCGAGCCTCTTATCCAGCCTCCTCTTTATCTCATCCTCGTCGAGAACGCATTCCAGCACCATGAAGTCTGCTCCTCCATCGCGCGCCAGCTCTCTGGCCTTCAACCTGCTTTCCTTCCTGCTGAAGGAAGCATCCAGTATCACCGATCGCCCCTGGGAAAGGGCATCGCTCGCTTCACGGAACATCTCCTCATATGTCCTGGAAGAGAAATCCTCTGCATATATGCCAGAGTGAAACTCCTCGAAGTGGTGTTCTGCAGGAGATACCCCTGCCAGATGCTTTCTGACAACATCGGACGAGGTGACGAGGAAGCCAAACCTGTATCCCAGAGACTGTGCCACCGTGGTCTTGCCCGTGCCCATCAACCCCATGACCATCAGCAAAAGAGGCTTCGTCCGGGAATATAGCGCTGCCAGATCGAAGTACCGCCGGGCGGTAGTCAAAATTGTTCTCTTCTCCTCCTCGGGAATATAAGAATCATCCAGCTTGAAGCTTTCCACCTTGCCTCGCACACAGGCGCGATAGCATTTGTAGAAACCAAGCAGCTCCAACAAGTCATCATCATGACTCAATTCTACATAGGTATCTACGAAACACTTCGACAGATCAGGCCTGCGGTAACGGTCCAGGTCCATAGCAAGAAAAGCGACCTCGGAGGCCACATCAGAATACCTGAACCTGTCATTGAACTCGATGCAATCGTAAATAACGATGTCTCCAGCGAAGCAAACATGCGCTGCATGGAGATCTCCATGGCAATCCCTTACTTTCCCCTCATTCACCCGCCGCGCGAAAAGCCCCGCGTTGTCCTTGATGAAATTTTCGGTATATTCTTTGAGACGGCTGTGCCTTTCAGAAGTTATGGAAACATCGATATACTTTTCCGTCTGAGAGAAGTTCTCCCTGTTATTCTGCTGAATAACATCCAGCCTTCCATAAGAGGCAATCTGCGGGTTCGTCTCTGCCCTCCGGTGAAAGCCCCCCAGCTTCTCGGCCACCTTTACTATCATTCCCTCATCCACCTGTCCCCGCGATAGCAAGACATCCATCATGCGCTCCCGGGGCAACTGCTTCATCTTGACGGCATATTCCACGGCCTTGCCCTCTCCCTCAACAGAGAACCTTCCTCCCTCTTCCACGATTGGCACAACCGCCAGATAGGTATTGGGACTGAGGCGACGGTTCAATTCTACCTCCCTGCGGCAGAAGAAAAGGCGCTTCTCCAACGAGGAATAATCCAGATAACCCAGATTTATAGCCTTTCTCACCTTATAGGCATATTCACCGGTGAGGAAAACGAAGGACATTTGCGTCTGGCACAACTCTACCTTCTCAGGATTGTGGGGATATGCTCCTGGCTCAAGCAGAGCCGGGAGATAAGGATACTCCACACCTACCCCTGCCTCAAGACTGCTGAATTTCTCTTCCATTCCTCCTGTCTCCTGTACTTGCTCCAGCCATCTGCACCCCGCTCACTATAGCAAAAATTCCATCTTGGGGCAGCAGTTGAAACAAAAATTGACTCCTTTCCAGTCCGTATCAGCTAGGCCGTTGGAAAAGTGCATGACGCACCTGGAATTGGCACAATGTCCCAACCCCAGGGTATGCCCCACCTCATGGACGATCTCCTTGGTGGCCCTCTCGAGAAACAGGTTCTCCTCCGGCGTCAAGCCATAATATTCCTGCCTTAGACGAGACAACGACACGATGGCTACTCCGTGGAGCACATCCGCTTCACCAAAGACGAAGCTAAGCCCGGGAGCATACAGGTCAACATCGACGATGCCCACAACTCTCTCATCCCTTTCCACCTTCCTGACAGCGATAGAATCCAGCAATTTCGAGGCGAGGTATTGCCCTCTTGGCAGGTCATGCACTGAAGCCAGATCATCAAAGCCTTCCCCTATCTCCACGGGACAGTGAAAAACCCCCTCGACTCTATCCCTGAGTTCAACCATTACGCTGCCATCTACATCGCCCAGGGCCAAAAGAGCAATTCTCATTTGATTACCAGCAAAAACCCTGGAAGGGAATCTTCTGCCTTCTCAAAGAAGTAACCCTCACCGTGGACTCTAACCAATATGTCTCCCACGCATACTATTTCAAGCCACATTATGCGGCAACCTGGTACACCCACACCTGAAGGTAGACATCAGGGTCTCCCCCGGGAAGCGCCTGAAACTTTTCACCAGCTTCCACAAATGCCCACTTGCCCCCTACTTCCAGCGCCTCCTGTTTTTTTCTGAAGCCCCCTCGCTCCAGTATGCTGAGGTTCAGGGTGAACACGATGTATCCACCAGGTCTGGCAATGCGGACCAGTTCATCTAGAGAACTGGCAGGAGCGTGCCCCTCGGTGAACACGCCAACGCTGATAATGCCATCAAAGGAGTCGGAGGCAAAGCCCAATGGCTCTCCCATTATCATCTGGTGGAAATCCCTGTATGCCTCCTTCTTACGCGCTTCTTCGAGCATGCCCTGGGACAAATCCATAGCCACCAGATTGGCATAGCCCTCTTCAGCCAGGTATTTGCCCACCAGCCCGCTGCCAGCCCCGGCATCGAGAATCCTGGCCCACTGTGGCACATAGCGAGCGAAAATTTCTACGGCGCGCTGCGGCGCCAGATAAGCGAACTTCTCTTCAAGGTCAGCATCATAATCACGGGCCCACCGGTCATACCTCTCGGACAATTCTTCATTGCCCCGCGTGGAGTAAATCCACTGGAGTTTATCCTGCTCATTCATAAAAATCTCCTTTATTTTCAACAAAGCTCGCGTTTTTGTGCTTGCTATACAAGCCCCCTCTCCAGGCAAACGCCTGGAGGTATTCTCTCTTCTTATAGCGGGTCTTCTCTGTAGCGCTGGAGCAATTTCTGCGGCCTGTGATATAGCTCTGCCTGCGGACAACAGGTATTATATCATGCAGCATCCAGGACATACTATACAGTTTTTGAAATAAGGATACGCGGGATTAGTCACTTAAAATGAATATCATTCCTGACCTGATACCAAAGATGGAGGTTGTTTCTTCTTACTCATTGCTCGGAGTGGTTGTCCTGCCCTCTCGTCGCAATATCTCCCGGGCTGCTATTGTTCCCGAAGCTGAAGCCTGCACCAGTCCCCGGCTGATGCCGGCGCCGTCCCCGGCGGCAAACGCATTGCCTATTTCGGTCTCCATGCAAGGGGATAGCTTTAGCTGGCTGGAGTAGAATTTGACTTCTATCCCGTAGAGCAGGGTATGCGGAGAAGCAACTCCGGGAGCTAATTTGTCCATGGCCTGAAGCATTTCCACTATGCTCTTGAGGTAACGATAGGGGAGGGCAAAACTCAGATCTCCCGGGGTTGCTGCCATCAGGCTGGGCTCTATCGGGCTGTGCTGGATGCGGGAGGGGGTAGAACGGCGACCATCCAGCAAATCCCCCAGCCGTTGTATCAACACATTGCCGCTGAGGATGTTGGCCAGTCGTGCCAGGTATTTACCATAGGCAATGGGCTCGTGGAAGGGTTCGGTAAAGGTTGTGCTCACCAGAATGGCGAAATTGGTGTTCTGCGTTCTGGGCTTAGCATAGCTAACTCCATTGACCGTGATTACGGGATCGGCCCCTCCTGTAGATTCTGTGACCACCTCTCCACCAGGACACATGCAGAAGGTTCTCACCCGATCATCGAAGCTTCTGGAATAGAATTCAAGCTTTGCTTCATAGAGTACCGCGGTGAATTTCTCCATGACTGCCATGGGAATCTCCACTCGCACGCCCACGTCGATAGGGTTGGAGTTGAGGCCCAGCTTTAGCCTCCTGGTTTCGTTCACCAGCCATTCTGAGCCTTCTCTCCCTGGAGCCAGGATAAGATAACGACAAGAGATTTTTTCGCCGTCGCTGGTTTCAATAGCCTGGATTTTGCCTCCAGCGGTGATGATGCTGTTCGTTGCTGTGCCCAGCCTTATATCTATCCAGGGTGACAGGTACTCATACATGGCCTTTAGCACCTGATAGCAATTTTCCGTTCCCAGGTGGCGCAATTTGACAGGGATCAGTTTGAGTCCGGCCAGGGCAGCTTGACGCTCCAGGTCGGCTATCCCTTCTCCCGTTCCGTAGGTTTCCAGGGGAGCGCCGAACTTGAGATAGACCGAGTCGACATAATCGACAAGTGCTTCGGTCTGGGGAGGCCCGATCAAATCTCGAAGCCGTCCACCTATCCGGGAGGAGAGGGTCAATTTGCCATCGCTGAAAGCTCCAGCTCCTCCGAAACCACTTACCAGATGGCAGGGAGAACAAAGTGTGCAGCGCTCTCTTCGTTTCTGGCTGGGGCAGATCCGGGCATCAATTTTTTGCCCCTTATCCAGAAGAAGTACCTTGAGCCCAGCCTGACATAACTCCAGACTGGCAAAAATACCGGCTGGACCGGCTCCAACAATGACGACATCGTATCTCTTAGCCAAAGACGTGGCCCTTTTAAACCTTCAATAGCTTCGGTGCCAGTTCTCATCCACCTCGCAGGCTTCGAACCTGGTGTGCCAGGGAGCCCCGTGGGCATTGGCTAATCCGGTCAGATTGGTTAACCTCTCAACCACTATGGTCTCCAGGAAACTGGCCCTCGCTTTCCGGGAGCTAATCCGGGTAGCTTCCTGCCACAGGGCACGGCCGCCGAGAAAACCCGAAGCTCCAGCCCTGCAGGCCGTTTCAACCTGCTGGCAGAAGATATCGTAGTTCACTCCGGCGCTGAGGATAACCCAGGGGACCGCACTGGCTTCGTCAAGCTTATGACAGAGTTCCAGCCATTTGCCCTTATCCTGCTGATATTCCGGGTCGGCGGGAAATTCTGCCTTGAGCAGGTCTATCGGAAGGGAAGTAATTTGTTTTGCTGTCTCTATAACCAGCTCCGGCTTCATCCCGGCGAAGTCCTCTTTCTCTTCATTTATGCGGTAGCTTACCGGCTCAACTACAAGTGGAATATCCTCGGCAAGGCAATCATCAGCCAGTTGCCTTACCATGTCCAGTTGTCTTGAAGCAACGCTTGCATCAGGGCGGTAATAGAGCAGCAACTTGGCAGCCGACGCGCCCATCTTCTTTATCTTGTGTACACTCCAATCAGGCACCAGAGTGGTAATTCGCTCTCCGCTGTCTCCCGAGTAGCCGCTCTCCTCCATGCTTACCAGCAACCCCGTGCTCTTGGGCAGAACCCCAACGCTTACCGCTTGAGCTGCACCATAAATCGGATCGAGCAGTATAGCACTGGCATGCAAACCCAGAATTCGACACAGGTCCAGCTTGAAATCGACCATCGCCTGGTAGCTAACCTCCTGTGAATTATCTCCAGAGAGCATCTTTTTCAGGGAACCCCTGTGGTCAAGGGCACACATGGTCATGATTCCTTTGTTATTGGCCAGTTGCTGCAATCCTCTCAGCTTTCCTGTAGATAACTTCCTCATATTTACACCGCCAGCACTTTAATTAGCTTCAGGGAGTTGCTGTCCAGCTCCTTTTGCTTCTCACAGGTTTCTCGCAAAGGGGTGAGCGTTATCTCGCCCTTTATTTCTCCCACCATGTAACCTGTCTTTCCCGCGACCAGGGCATCCACGGCTGCGCTCCCCAGTTTGCTGGCCAGAATTCTGTCTCTGGCTGTGGGCGAACCGCCTCTCTGTATATAACCCAGGACGCAAACCCGGTAGTCAAGTCCCAGTCTTTCCCAGACCTGCTGGGCAATGGGAAATACTCCACCGGCGTCGTCTCCCTCGGCAACTACCACGATGTGGTATTTCTTGCCTCGCTCAAAGCTATTCCTTATGTCACGGGCAAGTTCCTCTATCCTGGTCTCGACCTCCGGGATGAGAATGTTTTCAGCTCCGGAAGCGATTCCCACATCCAGGGCTATAAAGCCCCTGCTCCTGCCCATGACCTCAACAAAGAAAGTACGCTCTAAGGCCCCCGCGGTATCCCTGATCTTGTCTATGGCATCCAGGGCGGTATTTAAGGCGGTGTCGAAGCCAATGCTGTAATCGGTGCCGTAAATGTCGTTGTCAATGCTGCCGGGGATGCCGATTACCTTTACATCTCCCTCCTGCGCCAGAGCCGTGGCACCTCGAAAGGTGCCGTCTCCACCTATGAGGATCAATCCCCCGACATCTCTTTGTTGCAGGATATGAATTGCTTTTTTGATGCCCTCGGGAGTTTTCATCTCGTCGCAGCGAGCGGTCTCCAGAAAAGTACCTCCTCGCTGAAGGATATTGGCCACCGATCTGGGAGGTAACTCTATGAAGTCATCTTCGAGCAGGCCTCTGTAGCCCTGCCGGATCCCCTCCACCTTTACTCCATGTCTGGCGGCACAACGAACAACTGCTCTTATGCAGGCATTCATGCCCGGAGCATCACCTCCACTGGTTAAAACGGCAATCCTTTCCACTCTCTGTTTGATTATAGCACATGGACGTGAGCATTCAATCCTGGCCCAAATTTACCACTGACTGTCGAAAAACGTAGCTAAATGGGGTGACTGCATCGGTTTATGGGCACTACATTTTTTCAAATCAAAGCTATTTCTAATCCCTGGGTTTTTATGGGGACTACATCGAC
>JAGGYM010000060.1 GCA_021162545.1 Dehalococcoidia bacterium
ACCCAAAGTTTCAGACTAGCCATTTCTCATCTCCTTCCATGTCTATTGCTATAAGTTCGGCTTGACCTCGATTTCATCAATTGACAGCGAACGGGAGCATCTCAGTCATGTTTCGCTGCCACTGCTTTGCTGAGGTGCCCCCAATCGTTGGAATATCTCTTCAATTATGGATGGCTGGCCGATGCCCAGAACCATATTTCGTATTTGCCCAAGTTCCCACTTCTCTCGCTAATATCTCGAATCAGCTTCCTGATAATGCGCACTCCCGCCACGATATTTCTGGCATTCAGACAAGTGTTGTGCCAGCGAATGCAAATCGGGTAATCGCAAAGCGCCTAGATGTGACTTCATGAACTCTGCTAAATCTCCAGTGCCCAGGGAGGAAAAACCTTTGCGAGGCGAAGTGTTAACAGTTCTCAATATATCACCCCATTCACCCAAGGATATCTTTCGAATTTGTGCAATACTCATGCGCTGAAGACCTCGTGGAAGAGGGAAACAAAGTGGCATCTGCTTTTGCCGATGCTTTTCCATGGAATCGACCAATGGTGTTAGAAAACAATGCTTAAACGATGCTTCAACGGCCCTGCAAAACCATAGTTTGGCGTCATCATCATCAACCCCAATCTGGTAATACCGCTCTGCCTTAACAATTCTATTAAGTATCTTTGAAGGTATTTCTTTGCGAATTGGGTAAAATCGGCGCTCCAGTTGTTTGTAAATTTCTTCTTTACTCGCAGGCGACCGTTCAAGAAGTGTCTGAGTAGACTGGTCCACCCTGAGCATCCACAAAGCCATCGTTTCCACTATGTTCTTTGTGCTTTCTATAGCGCGAACTACAGGCGGTAGCTGCGACGGGTGTGGGACCAGGATCGCTTGATGTTCTTTTTCCAATGCCCTATCCAGAAAGCCTATCCGCATGGCCCAATAAAGGTCAGTATCTGGCCCTATATTATCCAGAGACATACCAGGGAAGGAAGAAGACCCGCTCCACAATGCCAGGTACCGTTCCCGCAGTCTGTGTAAATCACATGCTGGATCATAATCGACCAGCAGAGCAAGAACCGTATTCAAAGCAAGTGTTGCTTGCTCTAGTTCCCGTTCGGGGAAGATATCTTCGTCATCCAGAGTGTCGGAGATGCTTAAAAAATGAGTGAAAGGATCATCGTAGAACCGATTTTCGGGGTCGGCAAATCTGCCAGCCATATGCCCAAACTTCCAGGCCAAATATTGTGGAGATGTTCTATGGCACTCACAGGGAAGAGCGGCAGAGGAATCCACATCTTTGCTAGCAGACAAAACTATGGCCGCCGCCGCAAAGAGATCAATCCATTCAAGGTTAGGAAAATCCTCCACTCCCGTATTGTCAAATTCATCACATTTTGCCGCCCACACTTCAAGCAGGTCACAATTCCCGCTTATTCTCTCATCATCCTGGGGCCCAAAGACTCGCAGTATTTGAGATTCATAGAGAAACCTCTCACTGAACTTTTCCCTTTCCTGAAACGGGTAAATTGTTGGTACAAATGAAGCAGTGAATAACTTCGCTTTAACCATGTCCGGAGAGGACTCCACGATTCCTGGCCCCGAGTGAAGTCCTAACCCCGTCCATGAAAGCTGCGTACAAACCATCTCATGTAGAACGGCCATGGCTTGCGCTTCAATATCCATGTCAGATTTTAATCTGCTTTCAACGAGCAGGAGCAGCCCAAGTCCAAAACGGGCATGAAACAACAAGCGCGCTCTTTCATCCCCAATACTCTCCCATGCAGGATGAGAAGAAACTTGGTCCAGGAAAGATTCAAGGGGCTCACGAGCAGAATCAACGAAGCTCTGCAACATTGGATTCTCTCTGTCGTAAAGAAAAAAACGCGTGTATCCCAACGACAACAGGGGCTTGCCAGCATTCAGCTCCTTTCTTTATCAGCGTAAGCGAGTTAGATGGGTCACCAAACTGCTCTATATCTTCTTCACTCAGAACAAGGCTAAGGTAAGATTTCTCCTCAAAGTCTAATTCGTCTCCCATCTTGAATGCCTCCCAGGCACGAGGTTACTTATGCACATAATATGCCAATGCAGGTATGATAACAATAGCAAATTGAATGCTATGTCTCCCTGTATTCATGCTCACCTGCAAATAATTCGTTTATCCTCTTCTGCCATTCATCTTCGAAGATAACTTTAAATACTACTCTCCGGTCAGGGAATTCCAGTTTAAGTTCATCCCAGCTTTTCTCCTCGGCAAGCTGATTGCAGAGAGCAAATACCTTCTCCTTGTAGCCCGTGTCCTCGTTTTTCAAGTGCAAACCCTTGGTCTCAACGACAAACACCTTATCACAGTTTAACTCATCAACCTCATCGATTTCTGTAAATATGAAGTCCGGGTATATCCTGTGTTTCCTCCACCCCTGTATCGAATAATCCTGCCTCGAAATATTCCGATACCACCACAACAATTTGCCCTGCTCCTCCAGATACCAAGCAACCGACTGTTCCATTGAGTTGAAATCTTCTTCAGGAACAAAGTCAAACAAGTTCTTTTGCAGAGGCTGTCCATCTGAGCAGTTAAGAGTTCGGCTCAGCTTATTCACAATAATGTGGTTGGGCAGGCGAGCCTCTTTGATGCTTTTGAGAAGCAAGAAACGCAAATCTCCATCATTGACTAATTTTCTAAACACTTCCTCTGCCAGACGGTCTTTTTCTCTCTCCACATGCTTGCGAAGCTCCTCCAGAATGAAAACCAGATTATTTGTTACCGCTTTGAGGTCATACTTTGCCAGCAGATAGCCAAACAACTGTTTGCAAGCGTCATATGCTACCCACGGGTTAGGCACGATATCGTTCAGATGCCGCACCGCAAATACATAATCAAGAGTTAGCCCTCCTTCCTTGAGCTTTTTTAACCCCCCGAGCTTAGCAAGGTTGAACGTACTATCCCCCAACCCAACCTTCATTTCTATATCTTTATCCTCTGTCGCAGACAAGGTTAAGGACTTGAGCGAGCCCCACTTCATCCGCTTCCAGTCAATATTACCCAATATATCCACTTCATAGTTGGTCTGCCTCCATCCGGGACCATCACGGACCACAAAGACAGGAAGATAGATAGTGCCAGCTAAATGCTTAAACCTCTCCCTGAGTTCAACTATCCGCTCACTCTGCGTTTCAACACCTTCCTCCGGCGTCTCATCTGTTACTATGCGCGTCGTGAGATCTCCAAGTCCTTCTACTCCAAAGCCTGCAGTAATATTCGCCAGAAGATTGGCTGCCTTCTGCTGGGAACAGAACACATAGCTTTCATCCAGTTCCCTGATACCTGTCTTCTGCGCAAAGGGCTGTCGCAAAATGCGCCCCACGAGTTGAGTTAAGTTGTTCTTCGAGGCTGGATTGGTTAGCAAAGTTAGAACATAGGCAAACGAACAGTCCCACCCTTCCTGAAGAGCCTGCTTGGTAATAATATAGCGCACGGGACAATCCCGCGAGAGCAGATCTATCCCCTCAATATCATCTTTCTCGCTGGACTTTACTGCTACCTGGTTCTCTGGAACCCCACGGATCCTGGTTAAATACTCTCTCGCATCCTCAGCATGGATAAATCGGCTTCCACGCTGGTCTCTGCCAGTGCGTTCTACCTGTATCAAGCAAATTGGACGGATAACCTGGCCTGTGTTTGCTTCATACTCCCGAGCCTTTTGCTCAAGCAAATCACGCCTTTCAATGCTTGAGAGCAACGTATCTTTCCAATCTATGCTTGCCTTGTTGGTAATGTGCAAATCAAGCTTGATCATTTCTTCCCGATTGAGCTCGGCTCCCTTGATATCCACCAGGACATTGCTCTTTTCCAGAGGAGTTGCAGAAAGCTCTACAATCATGACAGGGTTAAACCCACGGAGCGTCCCCTGGGCAGTCTCGCTATAAGCCTTGTGTCCCTCATCCAGGATAATAATGGGAGAAAGCATGCGCAACGTATTTCCCAGGGAAGTTTTTGCCTGGCGCGGGAAGAAGCTGCTTTCATCATCAAAACAATCCAAATTTGGAAACTGTTCCAATAATCTGGCGTGACCGTCCGCATCATCATCAGAAGGAAAGAACTCGGCAAAGCCTCCACTATCTCTGAAAACCTTCAACGTTTCTTTGTTTTGCCTCGAAGCCGAAGGAAGCATCAGCATCATAACAACCAAATTCTCATTTACATCCTCCGAGGTAAAGCGATCGGTCTTCTCCAGGATTGCCGTTCTGCCTCCGCTGGCAATATCCAGATGCTGGCGGTATGGGTGATCATGGTCACGCAGGTTTTTAATTGTCTGGCGATAGATTTGCGTTGTCGGCACTACCCATAACACCAACCCCGTGTGTCGTTTCAGGTAGGTGGTCTGAACCAAGTCAATCACCTTTGTGGCAAGTAGAGTCTTCCCTCCTCCAGTGGGTATTTTCAAACAGAAATTGGGAAGCCATTCGCCAAGGCCATTCTTGCGCGATCTGTACCCACCCAGTCCCACGCGCTCCCATGCCTTTGCAGGAAAGTCTATCGCCATATCAGGACCGAGGAACGCAACAGCATGCTCGCTTTTCTCACGAAATTCACTCAAAGCTTCGAGGTAAAGCCTGACCTGCGTTAGCGTTTTCTGCTGGTACTCTTTTAGCTCCATACCTTTACCTGGCTAATTTATATATCTCAAATGGTAGCTGAGCAAAATCGATATGAAACTCCTGCAAATGTTGTTGGTCAAGATACTTGGCAGGCGCAAAAACTAACCGCTTCTTGCCATTGTATGGTCCCAACTCCTTAGCCCTGTCGAGAGTCAAAGCAGTAGCCTTGAGATAATCAAGCTCAGGTTTATAGAAGAGAAAGACTTCATATTCCCGACTTTCTCCCACAAAATTTCGGTCTTCATCCACCATGACTTCATCAAATTCCTCACCTGTAGCTGTATAGAACACATAACGGGCAAGCTCATTATAAGTTGGCAAATTATCACCCTGCAAAATGCTCTCCATCTCGATAGGTTTGCCCAGCTCAAAGTAACTGAATGTCCCGCCTAAACCTTGCTTGAGAGATTCATCTTTGGCTTTGGGAACACCCTTAATCACACGCCTCACACGCTCAGCGGTCGTTTGATTGGCATAATCCTCACACTCCACCAGAATAAATTTGCGGTTGCCTCCATCCTCTTTGTTAAGTGCCAGGACGGCGTGGGCAGTAGTGCCCGAGCCAGCAAAGGAATCAAGGATGACGGAATCACTAGCAGTAGTATAAGTCACGAAGAATTTTACCAAGTCCTTTGGTTTGGGATTCTCAAAAATATCTTTGACTCCAAAAATATCCTTCAGTTCATCAGAGGCGTCTCCTGTACTCGCGAGTTCATATAGGATACTACGTTCCTTGATTCTTCTTACTGCTCCCTCTGAATAGTACATTTTTTCATAAGGAACCCATTCTCCATCTTTCTTCCCCCAATAGATAAGATCATTCTTAATAAGCATTGTCATTCTCGTCCTACCAACCCGCCACCGTCCTTCTCTCCCATCGGGTGTTTTAGGATAAACTTTCTTACCATCGGGAGATTTGATCCCAAAAAACATCTTTTCCCTATCCTCTCGCCTCGCTGCTGTACCCCATTTCGCAAGTTTTACCGCATCAAACTTGCCTCTGCTATCCTCTTTATCAAACTTGGCTACGTCTATAGGTATAACTTCATCAAACCATTTGAATTGATTAGTTCTCGAATAGACAAGAATGTATTCATGCTCAGTGACGAAGTATGCATCAGTCTGCCCACCTCCCTCTTTCTTCCTCCACACAAACACCCCTATAAAATTCCCCTCAAAAACATCATCCATAAGCATTCGCAGGTGATGAACCTCGTTGTCATCAATAGAGACAAAGATAACGCCGTCATCCCGCAGGAGTTCTTTGAGAAGCCTCAGCCTGGGCATCATCATACATAGCCATTTGTCATGGCGCGTCAAATCTTCTTTATCTACCACTTTGCCCAGCCATGCCTGCATCATGGGGCTATTAACATTATCGTTATAAGCCCACCCTTCATTGCCAGTATTGTAAGGTGGATCGATATAAATACACTTAACCTTCCCTGCATAAGTTGGAAGTAAAGCTTTGAGCGCTTTCAGATTATCCCCGTGTATAACGAGATTATCGTGCAGGCTTACTTTATCCGTGACACTTTTTGCTTTTTGTGGCACCAACTCATGATATTTGACCGTAAGATGGTAATTCTGAACAAACGGTTTGCCCTTGAAACTCAGCGTTGCCATAGCATATATACCCCCAATCTAATACATCGTCCGAATAACCCCCAAGCAAGCTTCATAATACCACCTCTTGATTCCATAATGAAGCTTTTTTTGCCGGCTAACCCTAATAATTACATCTCTCCTTCAGGTAAAGTTACTTATTTAGATTATTTAGGTCTTGCCACCCATGATGCTGACAGTTCATCACAATATTGTTATACTGGCGAGGCAGTGTGGAGAATTGAGATAGCCAGAACCAGGAAAGGCGACTATTTGACCAGAGAGAGGTGAAGCAGATGAACTGGAAAGAGCACAAGAGAAAACTGATGAACGACCCCGAGTTCAGGAAAGAGTATCAGGCGCTTGAACCCGAGTACGCGCTGGCAGCGGCGCTGATCCGGCTGCGGCTGGCAAGGGGATTGACGCAGGAAGAACTGGCAAGGGTGCTGAATACCAGACAATCCAGCATAGCCAGGCTGGAGGGAGGCACCTCCCTGCCATCTCTGTCCATGGTCAAGAAGGTCGCCGATGCCCTCGATGCCCGGCTGGAAATCAAGCTGGAGCCCAGGCACATGAAGGCTCTCTGATATTCTCCTGCCCGACGTAAGCAGGAAGTCGATGGCGAGAACCTCGACAGCTGGACGATATCGGAGCACTTCGGCGTGCCCGACGAGATGGTGCCCTTCCGATTGGGAACGGGCGAAAACCCTTACCTGAAAAACATCGGATGTCAGCAAAATTGCTCTGAAAGACAGATTAAGGTAGAATCTCAAAGCTATGGAGGGGTGACCGAGAGGCCTATGGTGGCGGTCTTGAAAACCGCTTTCGTCTTATGGCGAACGTGGGTTCGAATCCCACCCCCTCCGCAAGGAAAGATACTCCTCCAGCGCTTTTCTCATCACCCCCAGGGAACTCATGACCGGTTCTTAAAGATGCATACCTTCAGATTTCACCGGCGAGCACCTCCACTCCCCTCTTCAAGCTCATCCCTGAACTTCCAGTAGCGACGCACATTGGCAATAGCCCTGGCCGCTCTATCCAGAGAAGGATATACCGGGATTTGCGCCCGCGAAAGCCCGCCCACTATTTCGGACCTTTCCTTCTCGGCCAGAGCAGGATACAGTACCACGGCAAACGGCATGCTCCGTTTCTCCCTGAAGCCAGCAAAAACCCTGTGTATGGCCCGAACGCTTTCCATGGAGTGCACCAGCAAGAGCTGATCCAGCATCTCGATAACCACGATAATCCCTGTCTCTGGGTCATCTGCCAGAACCTCCATGGCCTCTGCCAGGGCTTCCGGTCGGGAACCAACAGCGCCCACATCCAGGGGATTCCTCAAGATGCTTCCCACTTGAGGAATTATTTTCCTCAATTTTTCCTCGGTTTCTCTGCTGAAAACGGGCAAGGGTATCCCCTCTCTGGTAAAGATATCGCTCGAGGTAACAACCATGCCTCCACCAGCGCCCAGAAGCCCCGCCATGGGGACTGCCCCTTTTGCCCCAAGGCGTCCCAGCTGCTGAAAAGCCAGCACGGTATCAGTTAGCTCTTCCACCCCCTGCACCTCAATGGCATGAGCCTGCTTCAAGGCCGCTTCCCAGACCACTTTCGAGCCAGCGATCGCTCCCGTATGAGAAAAGGCACCGCGATTCCCTGCCTCGCTCTTCCCTCCCTTCAAAACGACCACAGGCTTGACAGGAGTGACTTCCCTGATGAGTTTAAAGAGAGGGCGACAATCCTGTGCGCCCTCAAGATACATGCCCACAATTTCAGTTTCCCCATCAGCTTTGAGGTACTCCAGGAAATCCGCGCCATCAAGGTCACTGCCGTTCCCAAAGGCGGCCACCTTGCTGAAACGGATGTCGGCGGCTATCCCCGATAAAACAAAAGCCACAGCGATGCCTCCACTCTGTGAAACAAAGGCCACCTTGCCCGATTTTGGCATTATTCCCTCGGGGCCAAACGGCAAATTACCTGTGGGACAACACAGCCCCAAACAATTCGGCCCGATAATCCGGGCACCTCCCTCCTGTGCCATCGATACCATCTCCCTCTCTAATTCCTGATATCCACCTTCACCGCTCTCGGAAAATCCAGCGCTGAAGATGTGGATAGCTTTCACTCCCTTCCTGACACAATCACCGACCGTATCGAGGATAGAGCCCCTGGGAGTTGCCACGATAACATAATCTACAGGGTGGGGTATCGCCTCAACGCTGGGATAAGCCTGCAACCCAGCCACCCCGGTCTGGTTCGGATTCACGGGATAAATCCTGCCCTTGAAGTGAGCCTGCAGGGAATGCAGGAACAACGTCCCGAACTTGTGTTCATCAGCAGAGGCTCCAACCACCGCAATGGATTCAGGATAGAAAGCCGATTCTATCTGCTCTAGCTTCTTATTATCGTCCAAGTCTATATCTCCTCCCTTTCATGTAAAACTCACTGCCATTATACATGAAGGCAAGCACCCGCAACGCCCCTATAAAGGCGAGCTAATCGAAGAAAAGGCAATTTCCAACGCAGACGCAAGTCCTGGGTGGAGTTAAAGGCAATGAAGCGATTCAGTCCATCTGGTGAACTATAAACCGGAGGTTGCCTTTTCCCGCAATGGCTGTCCCCTGGAGAACAGGAGAGGGTAAATTATATCACTGGTACAGCAGGGAATCCACACCGCCAGAAAGAGGAATCCCGTGATGGCGATGGTTTGGAACCAGCTCAGTGCCGTCCCCAGCGCCATTATAACGTGGAACATCGATGCCCAGGTGCTTATCAACACATGCCCATAGTGGGGAAGTCTGGTCGTCCCCCTCCAGTATCCGAGCGCAATTCCGAGCAACGCCGCAGGGTTAACCAGCCACCACTTCTCAATGAACCCTATATGTATGCCCCTGTTGGGCAGGGCGAGCAGCGATTCGCCCAGGTAAGGAATAAGCGAGTCGCTTATTGTGGCAATGCCGATCGCCCCTGAATAGCCGATGAGAATTGCCAGCCAGACTTTCCCCTTGCCATATTTCATGTACATAGCTGTAGTGACCATCGCACTCAGCACCACGTGTGTCGGGTGCAATATGTAGAAGACTCTCTCGGAAACGGGAATCACCAGGGGGAGAAAATTGCCGTGGACTATCACCAGCATGATGACTATACCGCTGAGGGCACCGGCAAAGGTGAAAGGCGCATGCCTCTTCATCTCATGGGCTATCCTGCCGAGCATTTCTTCAGACCTGTCCTTCTGCAGATAGCAATGCTTTCTGCCTCAATTCATAGCACGAGGAACAGATGCCGGAGGTCTCAGAGAAATGGCGCTCGGCATGAAAATCGAGTCCCGTGGCGAGCTTGCTCTCCTCGCGGCACAGCGCTTCGTCAGCGAACTCCTGGAAGGCTCCACACTGCCGGCAAACCACGAACCGGTGGCAACCCCCCTTTTCCCCCAAGCTGCACTTCACAAAGCCACCGCTTGACGGCAACCGGTGAGCCAGGTTGAGGCGGCAAAAGAGGTCAAGCACGCGATAGATAGTAACCCTGTCAAGGTACCCCCCCTTGCTGCTCAGGGCACTTTGTATCTCGTGGGGCGACACAGGACGGGCCGCCTCTTCCAGTGACTGGAGCACCATCCGCCGGGGCCTGGTTACCCTGTATCCCCTGGCCTGCAGCGTCTGCATTAAGTCACCACCCATTTGGAAATTATACCTGGACGGAAAGATAAATGCAACATTGTTGCATTTTGGGCAAGAAATAAACCATGGACAAGAGCTTTAAGCAGGCCCTATCTTAACCATTTTCGGTTACATTTTATGTGATTCAATTCATCTTATACCGCGCGCTTGTGCCCATGTGTTACAATCTTGAATGATATGCTGGAAGAAGTCTCTGCACTGGATCAAGAGGAGGTTCTCTCCCTTATCTTCCATCCCAGGAAGAACGTCTCCGTGCCCCCCCCCGATTCAAGCGATTACTTCGTGCCCGTGGATAAAGAGGTGTCCGTTGCCTGTCGCTTCTACACGCACAACTTGAAGTCTGCCTCGGTTCTTTGCTTCCATGGCGATGGCGAGGTCATCTGCGATTACGATTACATCGCCCCCTTGTACGCACAGCTGGGCATCAACCTGTTCGTGGCGGAATATCGTGGCTATGGAGCCAGCCAGGGCAAGCCGCTTTTCAGCACCATGCTTTCGGATGCCCTTGCTATTTTCGATGCCTTCATGGACGCTTTACGGGCAGGCGCTTATAAAGGGCCCGCCTTTGTTATCGGGCGTTCCCTGGGTAGCGTTCCCGCCCTGGAGATAGCACGCCATCATCAGAAGCAAATAAAGGGACTGATTATCGAAAGTGGCTTTAGCAGCATCCTTAAATTGCTCCTCCACATGGACTTTCCCATCGGATACTTGAACTTTAAGGATATCGAGTTTCCCAATGTAACCAGCATACGCTTCGTTGCCATCCCCACGCTCATCATACATGGCAAAGAGGACACGCTCATCCCTCCCGGCGAATCGCAAATCCTGTATGAGAACTCGGCAGCCAAGAACAAGCGCCTGGTCATAATTCCCGGGGCCGACCACAGCAACATCATAAAAGTGGGCATGGAACCCTACCTCAAAGCGATCAAAAAATTCGTTCGCCGATAGCTCCATCTCGCAGGGAGTAACGCTCTGTGCAGGCTGGTAACCCCCGGAGAATTCCAACAGAGCAGATTTACCCGGGGCAAGGGAGGGCTTGTCTTTGTTTCTTCAGGAGAGAACGCTACCCCTTCGGGGCGCCTTTACCCTCGCGGTATGACGAAAGAACTTGTTGCAGAAATGGACGGCAACGGAAGTTCCTGTTATATTAATTATCTTATGTCTGTCTCATTTGAGAGAATCCCGTCGGGGACCATCACCTCGGCGCGGGGTTTTTTAGCGGGGGCAACCCCGGCTCTAATTAAGAAAAACGGCGAGCTGGACCTGGCTGTGCTCTATTCCCGGGTACCCTGTGCCGCAGCGGGCCTTTTCAGCACCAACCAGATTAAATCTGCTCCTGTGATTCTGTCACAGAAAAACCTCTTGAAGGGGAGAGCGCAGGCGATAGTAGCGAATTCCGGCTGTGCTAATGCCTGCCTTGGCGAGCAAGGAATGGCCGATGCCCGCAAGATGGCGCGGTTGGGAGCATCGAAGCTGGGCATAGTTTCGGAAAATGTTCTGGTCGCCAGTACCGGCGTGATAGGGGTCCCGCTACCCATGGACAAAATTAGTTCAGCGATCTCTGAAATCAGGACCGACAGGGAAGGCGGCCATGATTTCGCCCGGGCGATAATGACCACGGACACTACGCCCAAGGAGATCGCCCTGAAAGTTATCTGTAAGGAAGGAGAATTCGTGGTGGGAGGAGCGGCCAAGGGTGCCGGCATGATACACCCCGACATGGCTACCATGCTCTGTTTCATAACTACGGATGCCCGTGTAGAGGGAGAGTTTCTGCACCTGGCTTTGAAGAGAGCGGTAGATGTCTCTTTCAACATGGTCAGCATTGACGGTGACACCAGCCCCAGCGATAGCGTTTTCCTGCTGGCCAACGGTATGGCTGACAACGAAATGCTGGATTATGTCAATGGGGAGGCCTTTCAGGTGGCTCTGCGGGAGGTGTGCATATACCTGGCCAGGTCCATAGCACAGGATGGTGAAGGGGCAACCAGGCTGATTCAGGTTTCCGTAACTGGAGCGAAGGATGAAGCCCAGGCTCACCGTGCAGCTCGAACCGTCGTCAGTTCACCGCTGGTAAAGACAGCGGTTTATGGGAACGACCCCAACTGGGGGCGTGTCGTCGTTGCAATGGGAAGGAGTGGGGCGGAAGTAGCAGAGGAGAAGCTGGATGTTTACCTCAATGACGTCCAGCTGATGCAGCGGGGGCGTCCCGTTCCCTTCGATGAAGAGGAGATGAGGCAGTCGCTGCGAGGGGACGAGGTATGTATCGGGCTGTGCCTCAACCTGGGAGAAGGAGAGGCCGTTGCCTGGGGATGTGACCTATCTCCCGAGTATGTTAAGATAAACAGCGAATATACTACCTGATCTGATATGGCGCGCCTTACAGCTGAGCATGAAACTGATAGTAATTAAGATTGGCGGCAGCACCATGGGCAATCAGGACACCACCCTGGAAGACCTGGTGGAGTTGCAGAAGCAGGGCATATCGCCGGTGGTGGTTCATGGAGGAGGCAGGGTAATTTCCGAATGGCATTCCCGTCTGGGGATCTCCGTCAGCTTTGTGCAGGGGCTGCGGGTAACCGACGTCGAAAGCATGGAGGTCGTGGCTGCCGTGCTTGGCGGCCTGGTTAATAAGAAACTGGTGATAAAAATCCAGTCCCTGGGAGGGAAAGCCCTCGGGATCAGTGGTAGCGACGGCAATTTGCTGCAGGCGGAGATAAAAGACCCCGAACTGGGTTATGTCGGAGAAATCATCGCCGTCAACCCTGTCCCACTAAGAGTAATGCTGGAAGCAGGCTATATCCCGGTAGTGGCACCGATAAGTTCCGGCACGGTTGACGATCAGGTGACGCTGCTCAACGTCAACGGAGATACCGCTGCCGGAGCGATAGCTGCCGCGCTGCATGCCGACAAGCTGGTCTTTATGACCAACGTCGAGGGCATCCTTGACAGTTCGGGAAAAGTCATCTCCAGGCTCAATACCGCGGAAGCGAAGAACCTGCTCAACTCGGGAGTAATCTCAGGAGGCATGATTCCCAAAGTGGAAGCCTGTCTCAGTGCCCTGGCCTTGGTGCCCAGCGTGAGTATCGTTGACGGCACGCGGGCCCGGGCCTTACTTGCCGGGAAAGGAGGAACAACCATTGCACCAGAATAAATGGCAGGAACTGGAAGAGAAGCTGTTTTTACGGACGTTCAGTAGAATTCCCCTAACGCTGGTTCGCGGGCAGGGTGCCCGGGTGTGGGATGACTCGGGTAAAGAGTATCTTGATTTCGTTGGTGGCTGGGCAGTGAACTGTCTGGGCCACTGCCCTCCGGTAGTGGTTGAAGCTCTGGAGAAGCAAGCCAGGACGTTAATTCAGACATCCAACCAGTTTTATACCATCCCCCAAATAGAGCTGGCTCAGCTCCTGGTGCAGCATAGTTGCCTCGACAGAGTCTTTCTCTGCAATAGTGGAACCGAAGCTAATGAAGGAGCGGTAAAGCTGGCTCGCCGCTATGGCAAGCTTTACCTGGGTGGTGCCTATGAAGTTATCACTGCCGAGAACTCCTTTCACGGACGAACCATGTCCATGACTGCGGCCACGGGACAGAGCAAGTTTCAGGAACCCTATACACCCTTGCCTGGAGGATTTGTCAGCGTGAAGTACGATGACGCAGAGGCCATCAGAACAGCGACTACAGAGCGAACCTGTGCCGTAATGCTGGAACCGATTCAGGGAGAGGGCGGAGTTAACGTGCCCCATGAAACATACCTTGAAGAAGTGGCGCAGTGGTGTCGCGAAAAGAGCATCCTCTTTATGCTGGATGAAATACAGACAGGCGTGGGGCGCACGGGAAGCCTTTTTGCCTATGAACAATGCCGCGTTGAGCCAGACATCATGACTCTGGCCAAGGGGCTGGCCAGCGGTGTACCTATAGGAGCTTTTCTGGCCAAGGAAAAATATTCTCTTTTTTCCGCCGGTGAACATGGCTCTACCTTTGGCGGCAATCCCCTGACCTGTGCTGCTGCTTATGCCACAATGAGATATATGATTGATAACGACATACCAGGGCAGGTTAACCGGGTAGGGAAATATTTCACCGGCGAGCTGGAAAGGTTGCAGCAACAATTTACCGGCATAGACGACGTCAGAGGAAGAGGACTCCTGCTGGCCATGGAATTCAGCGAAGAGGTCGCTCAAGAGGTAGTTATGGCATGTCTGGATAAGGGGCTGTTGCTCAACAAGCTGAGGCCCAACATTGTCCGGTTCATACCCCCACTCATCATCACGGAAAAGGATGTCGATGAGGCAATCGGCATTTTAGAACAAGTTTTAACTGAGAGAAGCGAGGAGGCATCATGACAAAGAAAATAGTACTGGCTTACAGTGGTGGCCTGGACACTTCGGCTGCCGTGCCCTGGCTTAAGGAAAAGTACAAAGCCGAAGTCATCACCTTTACCGTGGACGTGGGTAACGTAGTCGATGCCGAGGCTATCCGTAAAAAGGCCCTTGACGTGGGAGCGCTAAAAGCTTTCGTGGTTGATGCCAGAGAAGAATTTGTCAATTCTTACATCTTTCCCGCTCTCAAGGCCGATGCCATGTATGAGGGCAAGTACCCCCTGGCTACAGCGCTGGGACGCCCCCCCATCGTCAAACTCATGGTGGAGAGAGCGCAGAAAGAAGGAGCAACGGCGGTGGCACACGCCTGCACCGGCAAGGGGAACGATCAGGTGAGATTTGATGTGGGCGTGGCAACTCTTGCCCCCGAGCTTGAGATCATAGCTCCCGCCAGAGAGTGGAACATGACCAGGGAGCAAACCATAGCCTATGCCAAAACTCACAACGTGCCCGTTCCCGTTACCGTGGATAACCCCTATTCCATTGACGATAGCCTGTGGGGCAGGGCCATCGAATGTGGCGTCCTGGAAGACCCCTGGAACGAGCCTCCCGAGAATATCTTCATCTGGACAAAGGCCATCAAAGACACTCCCGACAAACCGGCTTATGTGGAAATCGGATTCGATAAGGGCATACCCGTGAGCCTGGATGGCGAGGAGATGGAAGGCCTTGCTCTTATCAAGCACCTGCACGAAATGGCAGGAGAGCACGGCGTGGGCAGAATTGACATGGTGGAAAACAGGCTGGTGGGCCTCAAGTCGAGGGAGGTTTACGAAGCACCGGCAGCCATAGTGCTGCTCAAGGCACATCAGGCACTACAGGACCTGACGTTGACCAAAGACCAGTTGCGCTTCAAAGCCAGGGTGGCTGCTGAGTATTCCGACCTGGTTTACAACGGCCTGTGGTTCAGCGGCCTGCGCCAGGATCTGGCGGCCTATGTGGAAAGCACGCAACGATACGTCAGCGGGACAGTGAGGGTGAAGCTTTACAAAGGAAACTGCCTCATAGCAGGCCGGCGGTCGCCTTATTCCCTCTACGATTACAACCTGGCCACCTATGACAAGGGCGATACCTTCAACCAGAGCGACTCACCCGGGTTCATCCGCCTCTGGGGACTACCCACGAAGACTCAGGCCAGAGTGCAGCCGGAGCAACTCTCGAAATAGCAGTTAGCCAGGGAGGTAATTCCGGGCAGTTCGTGTGGTTTTCCGTCACCTGCGTAGCCGTGAGGTCGTAGTAACCCCGGAAACTCCTTGCAACGGTAGAGATGCAACCGGCCGTCAGGGCCACGGATTAAGGCAACCAGGTAAGGTGTTGACAAAAGGGAAGGGAAAGTATCATGATTTCTCCCTGATACCAGCAGCGCTGGTGGAGGGGAACTTTTATCAGGGTCGCAAGGGGAAATGTTAAAGAACAAAGATAAGCTGGTAAGAAGTTACGTTGCCTCTATTTTGTTCGACCGGAGACTGTGGCGTTATGATATCGAGGGAAGCATTGCCCACACCAGGATGCTGGCCAAAGAGGGAATCATAGCTGATAGTGATGCCGCGGCGATAGTTGAAGGATTGAATGCCATCCGGGAGGAAATCGAGGGAGGGCAGTTTCAGTTCAAGACCGAGCTCGAGGATATTCATATGAATATCGAGGCGCGGCTTTTCGAGAAGGCAGGTAACGTCGCCGGAAAGCTCCATACAGGTCGCTCCAGAAATGACCAGATAGCCCTGGATATGCGCCTTTTTCTCAAAGATGAAATCAGAAAAACCGCGGGCAGGGTAAATGACCTGCAGCGCTCGCTGGTGGAACTGGCAGAAAAAACCCGCACCGTTATCATGCCTGGTTATACCCACCTGCAGCAGGCGCAACCCATTTTGCTGGCACATCACCTGCTGGCTTATTTCGACATGTTTCAGCGTGATGCGGGCAGATTTCACGATTGCTTCAAGCGCACTGATGTCCTGCCTCTGGGCAGTGGCGCCCTGGCCGGCGTTGCTTACCCCATAGACCGGGAGTTCGTGGCCCAGCAGCTGGGTTTCTCCCGGGTCAGCACCAACAGCCTCGATGCTGTATCCGACAGAGATTTTGTCATAGAATACGAAGCGGCCTCGGCCATTGCCATGATGCATCTTTCCCGGTTGGCGGAAGAGCTCGTATTGTGGTCCTCGAGCGAGTTCGGCTTCATAGAGATCGGTCCATCTTTTACCACGGGCAGCAGTATCATGCCGCAGAAGAGAAATCCCGATGTAGCGGAACTGGCCAGAGGGAAAACCGGACGGGTGTACGGTAACCTGCTGGGGATGATGGTTTCCATGAAATCTTTGCCCCTGGCCTATAATCGAGACATGCAGGAAGACAAAGAAAGCCTTTTCGATACCGTGGACACCTTGAATTCCAGCCTGGAAATATTTGCTGCGATGTTGAAGACGGTTAAGGTGAACGCTGAGCGCATGCGCGATGATATCAAAAAGGACTACCTCTTGGCCACCGACATGGCGGACTATCTGGCAAAGAAGGGAGTGCCTTTTCGCGAGGCTCACGGAGTGGTAAGCAAAATCAGTGAATATGCCCTCTCCCGGGGCAAAGGGTTTGGAGAACTCTCACTGGAGGAATATCATAGGTTCTCCGCTTCTTTCCAGGAAGATGTTTTTTCCCTCGGACTGGAAGCTTCGCTGGCGGCGCGCGACACAGCCGGTGGAACTTCGCCCCGGCAGATAGAAATGGCACTGAGGAGAGCCAGGGAGAAACTCTCTTCTTCCCTCATGGAGGAGGAATAGAATAGAGAGACCCTGCCTCCCGCTTCATGGTTGCCAGGGCATGGGAATGAAGCATGGAAGATAGAGTTAAGCTGGCACCATCGATACTCTCTGCCGACTTTGCCCGCCTCGGAGAGCAGGTTGCCGAGGTTACCAGAGCGGGAGCTGATTATATCCACATAGATGTCATGGATGGGCATTTCGTCCCCAACATTTCCATAGGGGCTCCCGTGGTCGCCTCTATCCGCCCCTGGACTGGCCTGCCCCTGGACGTCCACTTGATGATAGAACGCCCTGATCGTTACATCTCTGACTTCGCCGCCAGTGGGGCTGACATCATCACCGTACACATAGAAACCTGCCCTGACATCCACGGGACGATTGAGACCATAAAGGATAAGGGCTTGAGGGCAGGGGTGTCGTTGAATCCGGCTACGCCACTAAGTTCGATAGAGGAGGGGCTCCCATACGTTGACCTGGTACTCATTATGAGCGTCAACCCCGGGTTTGGGGGGCAAGCTTTTATCCCTGAGACCTTGCCCAGGGTAACGCAGCTGCGGGAAATACTCGATCGCAGAGGATTTGCTGCCGAGATCGAGGTCGATGGCGGCATTACCAGTAGCAATGCTGGCGATGTAGTTAAAGCTGGAGCCAGAGTTCTGGTGGCGGGTTCAAGTATATTCAGGGGCAAAACAGGAATAACCCGGGGGCTAAGAGAATTGAGGGAGGCGGTAAGCTAACTTGCTGTCTTGTGCAGCGTACGCAGGCATCTGGTGCAAATATTGACTTTTACCTTCTTACCTTCTACCATAACCGTAGTGCGATGAATGTTGGGCAACCAGCGCCGTTTGGTGTGTCTCTTAGAATGGCTTACATTATTGCCGAACATGGATCGCTTACCACATATATCACATTTCATACAGGTTCTCCTTGCCCAGTCTCCCTGGGAAGAGGACGCACTTAACTGAGGGACAATAGTAACACAATAGAGAAATTAAATCCAAGAGGTAATATGGTAAATGCATGTAATGGTAAAACTCTGAAGGAGATGTTCAGTACCGCAACTATCTGGCTGGAGAAGTGCGCCCCTGATATCAATGCCATAAACGTCTTCCCCGTCCCGGATGGAGATACGGGGACCAATATGCTGCTCACCATGCGTTCTGCTATAGAGGAAGCAAGCCAGAACGCGAATGGCGATGCTTCTCTGGTGGCCAAGGCAATGGCTCATGGAGCACTGATGGGAGCACGCGGGAACTCGGGAGTTATTTTATCGCAGTTCTGGCGTGGACTGGCAAGGGGACTGGAGAATGCCAGTTTTGATGGCAGGGACTTTGCCAATGCGTTGACAGAATCGGCGCAAGCGGCTTATGAAGGCGTTGTTGACCCAGCAGAGGGAACGATCCTGACGGTGCTCAAGGACACGGCTCGGGCTGCTTGTGAGGCCGCCAGCGCAGGTTCATGTGACCTGACAGGGGTGATGGAAGTTGCCGTGGAGGCCGCCAGGGATTCGGTGGCGCGAACGCCTGATCTGCTGCCCGTTTTAAAAGAGGCGGGAGTGGTTGATGCAGGAGGAGAGGGCCTGTACATTTTGCTTGAGGGAGCGCTGTCTTCTCTGAAGGGAGAGGCGGACCGGCTACAGCATCGAACTCCTTCGGTGATTGATCCTGAGCTGTCCATGCAGCCGAAGGTAATGCAAATGCCCTCGCAGGTAGAAACGCCTTACGGATATTGCACCAATTTTGTGCTGGAAGGATCAGATTTGGACCTGAGCAGAGTGAGAAAAGACCTGGCAAAAAAAGGTGAATCCCTGGCAATTACAGGCAATGACTCCCTGCTCAAGATTCACATTCATTGTCTTAACCCCGGGGAGGTTCTCAATTATGCCACTCGCCAGGGAAAGCTACATGAAATCAAAATCGACAACATGGACGATCAGTACGTCGAATTCCTGAAGACACAGAGAGAGAAGCTGCCCACAGTTGACGTGGCCATAGTGACAGTAGCTGCGGGAGATGGTTTCTTCAAGCTGTTCAACGGACTGGGCAACGTAATCGTCGTACCCGGCGGGCAAACGATGAATCCCAGCGTTCGCCAGTTACTCCAGGCGGTGGAATCGGCCCCGGCGGGTGACGTCATCCTGTTGCCCAACAACAAGAACATCGTGGCCACGGCTCGCCAGGTTATTCCCTTTACTTCGAAGAAAGTCAAAGTTGTGCCCACCAGAACTGTGCCTCAGGGCGTAGCGGCACTTCTTGCCTTTAACTATGACATGGATGTAGAAGAGAATGCACGCGTTATGGAAGAGGCAACGGGTGCAATTGTGACCATAGAGATTGCCAAAGCGGTGAGAAAGACACAGGTCAATGACCTGAAAATAAAGAAGGGCAAACCCATTGCCATTTTGAACGATAGAGATTTGATAGCCTGTGGTGAAAATAATACAGCTGTCATCCTGGAAGCCCTGGCGAAGTCGGGGGTGGAGAAGGCAGAGATAATAACCATTTATTGCGGCGATAAAGCAAAAGCTGCAGAGACCGATAATATAGTTAAGGAGATTCGCAACAGATATCAAAGTGAAGTTGAAGTTGTTCAGGGCGGTCAGCCCCATTATGACTATATAATATCGTTGGAATGACGGTTCGAACCGTTGCTATTGCTGTTCCCGTGCTCGAAGCGGAACGATAGCCCGGTGTAATATGACGGAGATAGATAAATTACGGGCTATTCTTGAACTTGAGTGCAGGGGTGGTTATACCGACAGGGCAGTGATGGGTGGCCTGAGCAGATATCTCCAGCTTCGCTCGGAGCAAATAAGACAGAGCTTTCTCCTGGCACTGCAAGGGGTGAAGGCAAAAGATACGAGGCAGCGCCTTCTGACGGACTTCGTCAGGTTCGACCAGAGCAGTTACGATTACGCATCCTTGGAAGTAGCCGCGCGCAGGAGGTGGGTGGCACGTATTCAAGACTGGATACGCAGGCTGGAGCAAGAGAGGAAGGGCAAAGAAGTGCCGGGCAGCGGGGAGCGGGAGGTCGCGCCAGGGAAAGCGGCAGCGGCGACAGGCCCTGTTGCAGAGAATAAGCCCCTTCCACCTGTGAAAAGTGGCGGACTGAATGCACCAATAACGGTTATCAAGGGCATTGCTCCCAGGATGGCTGCCAGATTTGCCCGGCTAGGCGTGAAGACGGTATACGATCTGGTTTATTTCTTCCCGCGACGCTATGTCGATTACAGCCAGAGAAAAACCATCTCTCAGCTTGAAGAGGGAAAGGAGCAGACCGTTATAGCCACGATATGGCAGGCACGGGTAGCTGTCTTTGGCAGGATGCACAGTACAGAGACAATCATAGGCGATGGAACGGGCACTGCCAGAGCAATCTGGTTCAACCAGCCCTACCTGGCCAGAAAATTCACCACCAATGCCCGCATAGCTATCAGTGGCGAGGTAAGGGCGGGGAAGGGAAAGTTCCGGGGGCAGAAGGAATTTATATCACCCGAGTGGGAGCTGCTGGGAGGAGGAAAGGGAGAGGGAAATAATGTGGAAACGATACACACGGCCAGATTGGTGCCAGTTTATCCCCTTACCCGGGGATTGTACCCCCGGCAGATGAGAAAGTGGACCAGGGAAGTCCTTGACAGCTACCTCGATGAAGTAGGTGATTTTCTTCCTGCAAAAGTGAAGGAACGGTGCCATCTCCTGGACCTGCCGCAGGCCCTCGCCCAGATCCATTATCCCGATGACCACATCGTCATGGGAAAAGCCAGAGAACGATTGGCCTTTGATGAATTCTTGCTGCTGCAATTAAGCGTTCTCTCCTGCAAGCGATCCTGGCAGGAAGAACAACCTGGTAACGCCTTTGTCATAGACCGTGAAATCCAGAACGGGCTTATCTCCTCTTTGCCCTTCGGCCTAACCCGCGCTCAGCAAAAGGTCCTTGAGGAAATTCTGCACGACCTGGAGAAACCAAGGGCCATGGCACGGCTGTTGCAGGGCGAGGTGGGCAGCGGTAAAACCGTAATTGCCATGCTGGCTCTCTTACTGACCGCGGCCAATGGTTTTCAAGGCGCCTTGATGGTACCCACGGAAATACTGGCAGAGCAACATTTCCACAATATTTGCGGTTATCTCTCAAGGGTCGCTCGAGAGGAAGAGCAAGGCGTCAATATCAAGAGTTATTCAGGATTTCTCTCAAAGCCGCTCACCGTTGCCTTACTGGTAGGCAACCTCGGCAGCAACGAGAAGATAAATTTGCAGCGTAAAATAAGGGAAGGGGAGATCGATATTGCCATCGGCACGCATGCACTGATACAGAAGAGCGTGGAATTCAACCGCCTGGGGCTGGCAGTTACCGATGAGCAGCACCGTTTCGGCGTGCTGCAGCGTTCGACGTTGCGCCAGAAAGGATTCAACCCCCATGTACTGGTGATGACGGCTACCCCCATACCCCGAACCATGGCATTAACCGTTTATGGAGATCTTGACCTTTCGGTCATAGACGAATTGCCGCCAGGGAGGCAAGCTGTCAGGACAAGATGGCTCAAGCCCGCTTATCGCAAGAACGCTTATGAGCTCGTACGGCGTGAAGCTGGCAGGGAGAAACAGGCTTTTATCGTCTGTCCCCTGGTGGAAGAATCAGAATTTCTGGAGACGAAAGCTGCCACCATGGAATACCGGCGGTTATCTCATGAAGTTTTCCCCGATCTGAGGCTGGGTTTGCTTCACGGACAAATGCCTCCTGCGGAAAAGGATGGGATAATGCGGCGCTTTCGTGCCGGGGAGTTCGATATCCTGGTAGCGACCTCGGTAGTGGAGGTGGGCATTGACGTGCCCGGAGCCACGGTGATGCTGGTGGAAGGAGCTGAGCGCTTTGGCCTGTCCCAGCTCCATCAGCTCAGGGGAAGAGTCGGCAGGAGTAAAGATGAAGGATATTGTATCCTCATTCCTGAGAAGGATTCGCCGGAAATAAGGAGCCGGCTCCGATTGATGGAAGAGGTTCAAAATGGCTTCGCTCTGGCGGAAAAGGATATGGAGTTGCGGGGACCGGGTGAATTCTTCGGCTCCCGCCAAAGCGGATTGCCCGACTTGAAGGTGGCCAGGCTATCGAACGTGGCCCTCCTGGAACTGGCTCGCCGGGAAGCGATTGCCCTGTTCCATGACGATCCCTATCTGGAGCAGGAGCAGCATGCCCTTTTGAGAGAAAAGTTAAGCAGTCTCCATTCCCCGGACGCCGAATGGAGCTAGCGCCTTCCAGTCTCCTCCCTGCTGTATGAGTCAGTTCTTGCTATAATACGAGCTCCCCCTTGCTGGAGGGAAGTACCAGAGTAACCTGTATAGTTATTTATTTGATGGAGAACGAGACAATGGACAAACTGCTGGTGAAGCGAAAACTGGACCTTTGTTTGCAGGATGCGGTTGCGGCAGCGCAGGAAAAAGGCGAACTTATTTCGGTGGCGCTGCCCGAGATAGTTATAGAGCATCCCCAGGATGCAGCACATGGAGATTTTGCCTGCGGACTTCCTCTGAAACTGGCGCGCCCCATGAAGCTTTCTCCTCTGGATATAGCTCAGAGGATATCCAAATGTATTTCCTTGCCGGCGGAAATTGACCGGCTTTCCGTTGCCGCGCCGGGATTTATTAACTTTACCGTGAGGGATGGGTGGCTATGGGAGCAGGTAGAGACCATTTTAAGCGGGGGGGAGGCTTACGGGAACCTTAGCCTCGGCAAAGGCGTGCGCGTTCAGGTAGAGTTCGTCAGCGCCAATCCCACGGGCCCTCTTCACGTGGGACATGGTCGTGGGGCTGTGCTGGGCAGCGCGCTGGCTAATGTACTGGCTGCAGCGGGCTATGAAGTGGAGAAGGAATACTACTTGAATGATACGGGATCCCAGATAGATAATTTCGGACAGTCCCTTTACGCCCGCTATCAGCAATGCCGGGGCAGGGAGGCCAGGATGCCTGAAGGGGGATATCTGGGCGATTACATGGTTGCCCTGGCAAAGGACATCTCCCGGGAGTATGGCGATAAATTCCTGACTATGCCAGAAGAGGAGGCCCTTGCTGATATAGGGAGAATAGGGCTGGAGAAGATGCTGGGGAACATCAAGGAAGACCTTGAATTGCTGGGGATTGAATTCGATGTCTGGTTCAGTGAAAAGACGCTATATCAGAAAGGACAGTACGACGAGGTCATGGCAATGCTGCGAAACAAAGGCTGTGTGGTGGAAAAGGAGAATGCCACCTGGCTTGAAACGAGTGCTCTGGGCGAGGATAAGGATAACGTTCTGGTGCGTAGTGATGGTTCCCCTACTTATTTCGCCTCCGACATTGCCTATCATTATGACAAGTTCTACGGGAGGAAATTCCATCACGTGATCGACATCTGGGGTGCAGACCACCAGGGCCACATCTCACGGATGAAAACGGTGGCGGGAGCTCTGGGAATAGACCCAGATCAGCTTAAAGTGATTACCTATCAGCTGGTGACCTTGCGGCGAGGCAGGGAAATTGTCAGGCTATCCAAGCGCAGTGGTGACATTGTCACCTTGCGAGAGTTACTGGAAGAGGTAGGGAGAGATGCCTGCCGCTTCACCTTTCTTTCTCGCTCTGCAGACAGCCAGATGGACTTTGACGTAGAGCTAGCCAAGAAGAAATCGGCGGACAACCCTGTGTATTATGTCCAGTACGCTCACGCTAGAATTGCCAGCATTCTCCGACTGGCGGAACAGAGGAACATTGACTACAGCCAGGGAGAGGTTTCCCTTCTCTCCAGTGAACCGGAGCTGACTCTAATTCGGCGACTGGTGCTTCTGCCTGAAACTGTGGAGAGCGCGGCCATTGCTTTGCAACCTCACTATCTGACCTATTATGCTCAGGACCTGGCCACAGTTTTTCACAGTTTCTACAAGCAATGCAGGGTTGTCTCCGGAGACAGGGCATTGACCCGGGCCAGACTCAAACTTGTCAGGGCTACTCAGGTGGTTCTAGCCAAGACACTTCATCTCATGGGCATGAATACTCCAGAGGAGATGTAAATTCCCGATGATTAGAGATTCTGCTCTTTGTAGCGCCTGGCCAACCTGCCATACCCCGCAGGCCCCTCCCGTACCCACCACAACTGCTTCTCGGAAACTGCGCCTTTGACCTTCCCGGGAACGCCAGCAACGAAGGATCCATCGGGCACCTTCATCCCTTCCACCACCACACAACCAGCAGCAACGATGCAGAATTTGCCGATCTCGGCATCGTGAAGAACGGTGCAGTTCATGCCCAGCAACGTGTTGTTGCCAACTATATGGCAATTGACGATGGCTCCATGACCTATCTGAACGTTGTCTCCAATTACGATCTCCTGCACGTTGTCCCGCGTATTGGGTGAGCCCGAGTGTATAACGCAATTGTCTTCCACAACGGTGTTCCGGCCAATAATTACCTTGCCAAAATCCCCCCTGATAACGGCTCCCGGCCACACGCTGGAATCCTCTCCGATTTCCACGTCACCGACGATGTAGGCAGCCTCGCTGCTGAAAGCGGAATCTGCCAGCCTGGGTATTTTGCCATCGAAACCTCTGATCATTTTTGCCTCCTAAAGCTCAGCGCTACTTTTTTCCCCTGCTCTCCCGCAGGCCAAGCAACCAGGGGAACATCGCTTAAATTTCCCGATTGACTGAAATGTGAATTAGTTTCCAATATCTATTATAATTACAATGGGTTGGATTTGGTAGCCGTCTAACGGAACAGCACTAATTCAAGAGTTGTTTGGAAATGGTGGCTGTGCCGGGCTGTAAAGTGTAGCTATCCTGGACTTCCAGAGGCTGGAGGAGATATGACCCAGATAGAATTAGCGCAAAAGGGTATCGTTTCGCCACAGGTGAAGCATGTTGCCCTGCAGGAAGGGTTGGAGGCTGACTTTGTGCTTCAGGGCTTGCTCGAAGGCAGGATCGTGGTCCCCTTCAATGGCAATCACAGAAGCCTGACTGCCTGTTGTGGCATAGGTCATGGCTTGAGAACCAAGGTAAATGCCAATATAGGCACGTCGCCCGATTTTTTTGGTCTGGATACGGAACTGGAAAAGCTACGGGTTGCCGTTGACTACGGAGCTGATACCGTCATGGATTTGAGTATCGGTGGCGATATCTCCGCCACAAGGAAAGCCATCCTTAAGGCCAGCTGCGTGCCCGTGGGCACCGTGCCCATTTACCAGGCCGGCATTGAGGCAATCGATAGGTATGGAGCCATCGTGGATATGACCGCTGATGACATATTTAACGTAATTGAAAAGCAAGCTGTGGAGGGCGTCGATTTCATGACGCTTCACTGCGGGGTAACTCAAGCGTCCATAGCCAGGTTAAAGGAGGAAGGCAGGTTAACCGATATAGTTTCCCGCGGTGGCGCTTTCCTTACCGGCTGGATGCTACACAACGAGAGAGAAAGTCCGCTGTACCAGTACTATGACCGCTTGCTCGACCTGGCTCACAAGTATGACTTTGCCCTGAGCCTGGGAGATGGCTTGCGCCCGGGGTGCCTGGCTGATGCTACCGACAGGGCCCAGGTCGAAGAACTTATCATCATCGGCGAACTGGTAAAGCGCGCCAGAGAAGCTGGCGTGCAGGTTTTCGTCGAGGGACCGGGACACCTGCCCCTTGACCAGGTAGAGTCCAACGTCAAGCTGGAAAAAAGCATCTGCCAGGGAGCTCCTTTCTATGTTCTGGGGCCAATGGTAACAGACATAGGAGCTGGCTATGACCACATCGTTGCTGCCATCGGTGGCGCCATTGCCGCCGCTGCCGGGGTCGATTTCCTGTGCTACGTTACCCCCACGGAACATCTCTCTCTCCCCGATGTGGAAGATGTGAAACAGGGAGTGATTGCTTCGTGCATCGCTGCTCATGCCGGCGACATCGTTAAGGGAGTGAAGGGAGCCAGAGAAAAGGATGATCGCATGTCACGAGCACGCAAGGCCCTCGATTGGAAGCTTCAAGCAGAGCTGTCTTTTGATCCGGGGCTCTCGAGACAAATTCACAACAAAATCCCCAGCGATGGTGAAACATGCAGCATGTGTGGAGAGTACTGTGCCATGGCCATGGTGGAGAAGTATCTATCCCGTTCCGGAAATTGATAGAAGTGAAGGGGCACGCAGAGTGAGACGGAATAGAGAGCAACAGACAATCCTGTACAGGCCAGCAGCCAGGGAGGCATTACAAAAGAATATCGCAGATGGCGGAGGACCGATACTCTTCCTTGATAGCGAAGCGATAAAGCGAAAGAGCCGCGAGTTTCGCCATGAGTTCAGAGGAGCAAAAACATACTACGCCTTGAAAGCCAATCCCCACCCCAGGATCGTGGAACTGCTGAGGGAGAATAGCTGTGCTTTCGAGATTTCATCACAGGGAGAACTGGAGTTCCTGCTCGATTTGAAAGTCCCCCCCCGTGAGATCATGGTGGGCAATCCCCTCAAAGACCGTTCTTTCATCAAGCTCGCCCACAACTCCGGGATAGGTGTCTTTGCCTTCGATTCCCTTGCGGAGGTGGATAAACTGGCACAGTTCGCGCCGGGCAGCAAACTCTGCGTGCGCCTTTCCGTCTCCAATGAAGGAAGTGAATGGCCGCTGAGCAAGAAATTCGGTGTGGAGAGGGAAGAGGCAATCAAATTGTTGCTTTATGCCAGAGAGAGAAATCTTGTGCCCTATGGCATAACCTTTCACGTTGGCTCTCAATGCACGAATCCTGCGACCTGGGTCAGTGCCATCGAGGAGAGCAAATGGGTCTGGGATGCTGCGGAGGAAAAGGGCATCAAGATGCGCATGTTGAACATAGGCGGTGGGTTTCCCGTTAGATACATCAAGCCTGTCCCCTCTCTTGCAGAAATCTCGCGCGTGGTTATGAGCTCCGTGGAGAGAAATTTCCCCGAGGGAGTAGAACTTGCCGTGACTCCGGGAAGAGCTCTGGTGGGAGAAGCGGGGATTCTGGTCGCCAGAGTTATCGCCATGGCTGACCGACAGGGAGAAAGGTGGCTCTACCTGAACGTGGGCGTGTTCAATGGTCTATTTGAAACCGTGGGGGGCATTAAATATCCCCTTGTCGTCACAGATCCGGAGCTTAACGACAGGAAAAATGGAGATGGAACCCGTAAGTGGACACTGGCTGGCCCCTCCTGCGATAGCTTTGACGTCATCGCCAGAGAAATGGAGCTTGCCTCGGTAGAAGTAGGTGACCTCGTTCACGTTATGTCGGCTGGGGCCTATACCACCTCGTATGCTTCACAGTTCGATGGATTTCCCATCCCCAGGACGCACTTTACGGCTTAGAACGTCGCCTCTCCTGGAGCACGGGTACGATTTGACAGGCGAGCATTTTCAGAGTTATCATCATCATCTGACCTATGGAAAAGAACTCTCTGCAGGATGTAACGCTGGTTGAAGTAGCCGCAGAGTTTCTTACAAAGATATCTCCCGAAAGCAGAGAGCAATTCCAGGCTGAGATTTACAAATGCGTTCGCTGGTTCGGTTTTCAGAGAAAACCGGGAGAGCTCAAGCCAGCTGACGTGGCCAACTACGCCGGGCGAATTATTCCCTCAGAGGGAAAGTCTCTTAAGTCCTTCCTTACCTATCTTCGAAAGAATGGACTTACTTCGGTTAACCTGGCTGTTCATGCTCGACCAAAGAAGACCACCTTGAAGGCATCTGCCTCCAGTCGCGGCACACAGGAACAGGCCATGCTTACCGAGGAAGGGTATGCCAGGATGAAAGAGGAGCTGGGAAGGTTGGAGGCACAGATACCTGAAGTCATCAGAGAAATCCAGAAAGCAGCTGCCGACAAGGATTTTCGAGAAAATGCCCCCCTAGCTGCTGCCAGAGAAGAGAAATCACGGCTGTCAGGCAGGATACTGGAACTAAAAGCTACCTTGAAGATGGCTAAAACGGTAAATAGCAATCTTGATGCATCAAAGGCGGAGGTGGGAAATACGGTGTTGCTTTCCGATGCCTCCTCGGGCAGGGAATTCAGCTACCTTCTGGTTGATCCCAGGGAAGCAAATCCCCGCAAAGGAAAACTCTCCGTTGCTTCGCCCCTGGGCAAGGTGCTGCTGGGTAAGGAGAAAGGCCAAACTGTCAGTATTAACGCCCCCGCCGGTACCTTCAGTTACTGCATTGAAAATGTCCAGCACGCCTGAAATTTCCCTCGCTAAAACCGGGGGCTACCGTCCGCTGGTAATTTTACCAGCAGGAATGTCTGTGCTGCATTTAGCAACTCTGCCAGGAATCGCGCCGGTGCATCTATGAAAGTACGCCAGTGGCAATTGTTACCGACAGTTCCTGCGGATTATGTCTCTGCTTCCTCTCTTTCTCCTCTGCTGGCCCAGCTTCTTTATAACCGTGAAATTAAGGCAAGCGAAGTGGACCTGTTCCTATCAGGCGATGACAGCTTTGCCGGCAATCCTTTTTCTCTTCCCGATATCGAGCCCGCGGTAAGCCGAATATACCAGGCGTTGCGTTCGGGGGAGAAAATTGCCATTTACGGCGATTTTGATGCTGACGGAATTACTGCCACTGCTATCCTTGTGGAAGCGCTGTCATGGCTCGGTGCCACTGCTATCCCCTACCTGCCTGACCGCTGTAGAGATGGTCACGGACTGAGCCTGCCAGCCCTGGAAGAGCTTCATGGACAGGAAGTTAACCTCGTGATTACAGTTGACTGCGGCTCTTCTGATTATGAAGAAGTAGAGCAAGCAAGAAAGATGGGGATGGATATGATTATTACTGACCACCACCTCCTCGAAGGGACTTTGCCCCGGGCCATAGCTGTGGTCAACCCCAAGAGAAAGGATTCGCACTACCCATTCCCTGAACTGGCCGGGGTGGGAGTTGCTTTTAAGCTCGCGCAGGCGCTTCTCCATGGCCACAACAGGGAAGCTGACTTGCACGAGTTCCTGGACCTGGTGGCCCTGGGGACAGTTACCGACATGGTGCCTCTGGTGGGCGAAAATCGCTACCTGGTTAAAGAAGGAATTAAGGTACTCAACCACACACAGCGCACAGGAATCCAGGAGCTGGTTGAGGTATCACGGTTGAGGATGGAGCACATCGGTGAGGAGCAGATTTCCTGGACCCTTGGCCCTCGCATCAACGCTGCCAGCAGAACCGGCAGCGCGTATGCCAGCTATGAATTACTTGTGTCGCAATCGCCCGTGGAAGCCCGTTCTCTGGCGAAAGGTCTGGAGGACAAGAACTCCGAACGACAAAAGGCGACCGCGGAGGCTCTGAGAAAAGCAAAGGAAGGACTGGCAGGACGAACTCATCTTCCCCTGCTCATAGAAGGGAGTGAGGAATATTCGCTGGGAGTCATCGGGCTGGTCGCCGGCAGGCTGGCAGAGGAATTCAACCGCCCGTCCATCGTTCTCAGCCTCGGTCCCGAATTGTGCCGGGGCAGTTGCCGCAGTATAGAAGGATTCAGCATTCTGTCTGCTCTGGAAGAATGTCGCGACCTGCTTATTACATTTGGCGGCCACCACATGGCAGCCGGTTTTACCCTGGCACGGCAGAATTTGGCTAAATTTGAAGAAAGAATTATGGGGGTAGCTGAGGAAAAGATGAAGCTTCTCAAACTGACGGCAGGGCTTACTGTCGATGCCGAGGTGACACTGTCAACCTTCGATAGTGATACCTTAAATTCAATCTGGAGGCTTTCCCCCTTCGGCAAGAAAAATCCCGTGCCCGTTTTCCTGTCGCGAGGGCTTGAAGTGCTCGGGACTCGCGAGTTGGGCAATCAGGGAAAACACCTGGAGCTTAGTGTACAGCAGAGAGGTGCCATCTGGAAGGCAATAGCTTTCAATTCAAGATTGTCCCGGGCAGAGATACCTCCCTGCATAGATGCCGTATATAATCTGGACAGGGACCGATGGAACGGACAGGAAGTACTGCGCCTCAATGTTCTTGATATTGCTCCGTCTCGCTCTCTCCCACAGGTTCAAGAGAAGCCTCGTGTTTGAATCTGTACATTCTGATGATGAGCAGAGACAAAGCGACCACCAGCACGATCAGGCTGATAACCTGTCCCTGCTGCAATCCCCAGAGGTAAGAGGTATCGGCATAGCGGAAAAATCTCAAGCCGAAGTCCCCGATGGCGTAGAGGCAGAGGTAAAGGAAGAAAAGGACCCCCCGTGGCTTGAGCCTGCCGCGCAGCTTCCACACAATGGCGAAGACGATGAAATTCCATGCCACGAAGTACAGCTGTGTGGGGTAAAGGGGTACCCCCCAGTATTGGGGAGGAATAGTATCACGGGGAGAATATATCACCGCTCCAGGAAATGAACTGAAGGGGCTGAGTTTGCCGAAGCAGCAGCCATTCAGGGTACACCCTATTCTGCCTATGGCCTGGCCCAGTGGCGCACCCACAGCTATGGCTTCGGCCACGCTATCCAGGCTTCGGAAAGGCTTCTTTTGTACCAGCATGTATATCCAGGCTGCCAGGACGGCACCAAGAATAGCTCCGTACAGAGCCAGGCCGGCAGACCCGAAGACCTCTGCGGGATGGACTACATAATAAGACCAGTAGTCGATAAGGTGTACTAACCTTCCTCCCAGGAAGCCTCCAATAATGCCCCAGAGAAAAAGGCTGAGAAGGAAATCCTGGGAGACGCCGAGCCTTTTCGTTTCACGAAGGGTGATGACCAGTATTGCCACAACTGCCAGGGTCACCATGATTCCATACCACCTGACGGTGAGGGAACCGAGAGAGAATGCCACAGGGTCTATGCTGATGATTAACATCTAGGCTCTTCTCTTGCGCAGTTTGAACCAGGGGTGATAGCTGATGATGGATTCTTCATCCATCTCGTCATTTACCATCTGATTGAAAACCCTCAGGTAGTCTGCAATTCTATCGGGCATGAGGAAGTGTTCCCTGACGTATTGATGAGCTTTATTTCCTGCCAGCTCTGCTTCCTTGGGATTGTTCAGCAGGCGAACTATTCTTCTGGCCGCTTTCCTGGATGAGTTGATAAAGAATCCCGTTTCCCCTCCCCTTACCTGGAGAGGTATGGACCCCACTTCTCTGGTTATCACGGGCTTTTTCTTCCACATGGCTTCGGTGATGACCAGGCCGAAGCCTTCCTTGGTGGAGGGCTGCAAAATTATCCTGGCTGCTCTCTGGAGTGCATTCACTTCCAGCGCGTTGACCTCTATATCATCGGGCAGGCTGATGATGCGAATGCCGGGCTCCCCCTTTGTATCCTCGCAAATCTGATTGAATATCCTCATTCCCTCGGGGTCGTCGCTGGCCATGTTCCCGGCTATTATTAACTGGCAATTCACTTCACCGCGAGCGAGCTTGTAGGCGCTGATGGTAGTATCGATGCCCTTCCAGGGATCAAATCTGCCTACCTGAACCAGGAGGGGTATGGAGGAATCAATCTGGTACTTCTCAAGCACCCGGGCAATTTCATCGAAGCCCAGGTCCTTATTCTTGGTAGAAAGAGGATCTATGAAGGGTGGGCTGATGAACTTGGGCAGTGGCCAGTGCTGAATGACATAATGGGCTCCGGAAAACATGACGGCGTCGTAAAAATCCGCCCAGGAAGAGACGAACTGCCATAAGACGGGATTCGCCTCCAGCGTTTCCTCCTCTACGTCGATGTGGCACCGCCAGAGCCACTTCTCGTTGTTTTTCTTCAGGTGCCGCGCCAGTCCGAACGGCTGCGGGTCGTGTATTATTTCTATATCGGGGCCGTATTTGTCGTGTTCCTCGCGGTGCAATTCGGCCGCTTCTGTCAGGGCGCGATGATAAATTCTTAACATGTGCCGGGTGAGTGTTCCCTTTTTGCCCTGCAACAGGTTATGAATTTCCTTGGTCACCTGGAAAAAAGACTCCTTGCCGCGTATTACCTTCCATTCGTCTTCTATGCCCAGCTGGTTCATGAAGGGAACCTGAGAATGGAGCATCTCGGCCACTCCTCCTCCCCGGGCACAAGAGTTGACCTCGAGCACCTTTATCCCCTTGAGCTTTCGTGCCAACCGGTGAATTTTCTCTATCTTCTCTTCGCCCACCAGAGGAACATACTCCTCCAGCGGGGAGACAGAGAAGGGGCGAATTCCTCTTCTCGGGCTGTAAACGGTTCCATCCTCCAAGGGATAGCTTTCTTCTACAGGCTCGATTGGTTTGAACGTTTCTTTCCCCATAACGCTGGCCTCCTCAAGAAAAAATGGCATTAACGAAATTCTCCGCGTTGAACGGCAGCAAATCCTGCAGCTTTTCGCCCGTTCCCACATAGGTGATGGGTATCTTCAGCTCATCGCAGATGGCAAAGGTAATCCCTCCCCTGGCCATGCTGTCCAGCTTGGCCAGAAAGATATCGGTTACGCCTATGGCCTGGGTGAAATACCTCGCCTGAGTCAGGCCATTTTGCCCCGTGGTGGAATCTATTACCAGCAGAACCTGCTGGGGAGCCGAGCCATTGCGCCTGGAGGCCACTCTTCTTATTTTCTTGAGCTCCTCCATCAGGTTAGATTTGGTGTGGAGCCGCCCCGCCGTGTCGATAATCACTACGTCGGCACCCCGGCTATAGGCTGCTTCGATGGTATCAAAGGTAACCGCACCAGGGTCAGAGTGGAGTTTGTGTGCGATGACCTCAGCTCCTGCCCTCTTGCCCCAGTATTGCAGTTGCTCAATAGCTGCCGCCCGGAAAGTATCCGCCGCCCCCAGAAGAACTCTTTTCCCCTGAGTGGTATAGCTATAGGCCAGCTTGGCTATGCTGGTAGTCTTGCCCGAGCCGTTGACTCCCACCACAAGGATAACCATCGGGGATGAGGCAGATACACTGGTATAGGGTACGGTCAACAGGTCTATCATCTCTCCCTTCAAAGCTGTCTTGACCTGTGCGGGGTCAATCAGTTTATCGTCCTTTACTCTTTGCTTGACCTTGCCCAGCAGCTTATCCGTGGTCTCTATGCCAACATCAGCGAGGATGAGCAATTCTTCCAGTTCTTCCCACGTTTCCTCTCCGATGGCCCCCCGGTTGAAAAGGCGCGTTATCTTGCCAAACCAGCTTTCTCCTTTTCTATCTGCCTTGCCGAACAAAAAATCTCCCCGTTAGCTCATCGCAATCAATTTAGATGTAATAATATCACAAATCCAGACCCCGAATTGAATCCCTGCAGATAGCTTAACCTGCTTGGTTGATTGACAGAAACTGCTCCATGGTTCATGTTGCACCACCTGGAACTCCTCGCAACGACAGGGGAATGTCCGCTCGCCAAATCCACAAATTAAAGTTTAGCCATAAATAATGTTGACATCATTACATAAGATTGCTTAGAATAAATCCATGAAGTTATTAGTTATAGGATTAGGTCAATGTGGTGGTAGAATTGCCGACAGATTCGCCCGCCTGAACAAGAGGGCTCATGCACAACGAGGAATCCAGATCATCGCTGATGCGTTCGCTATAAACACAGACGTTACGGACCTGAGCGGATTGCGCACCATCGGCCCCGACTACAAACACAGAATCCTCATCGGGGGGTCACAGACCAACGGCCATGGCGTAGGCAAGGTAAGTGAATTTGGCGCCGAGATAGCAAAAGAGGACAGCGACAAGGTCATAGACGCCCTGAGAACCTCAGAGCGTTTCCACGACACAGACGCTTTCATGCTTATAGCCAGCACTTCCGGAGGCACCGGATCAGGAGCAATAGGCGTCCTGACTCAGCTCCTGAAGGAGCGCTATATCGGAAAGCCGGTTTACAACGTTGTCGTTCTTCCCTTCCGACAGGAAGAAACGACGGAAGCAAGAACTGTGTACAACACGGCCATATGTCTCAAATCCGTATATCTAGCAGCCGACGCCATCTTTCTTATCGACAACCAGAGGTACGTCAAGAAAAATGCCTCGCTTATGAGAAACATGGATGTCATCAATGCCCGGGTGGTTGAGCCATTTTACAACTTGCTCTGTGCTGGAGAGGAAACGAACCAGCGGTTCGTCGGGTCAAAGGTACTCGATGCCGGCGATATAATGCAAACCCTGGCGGGATGGACAGTGTTGGGAGAGGGTTCTTCCCCTCTTCAAAAGAAGAGGTTTTCCTTCGGGGTGAAGCACGATTTCAGAGATAAGATGTCTGAAACCAGCAGGGGGGCCCAGTGCATGGACGCAGCGCTGGGAGAGTTATCCCTTCCCTGCGAACCTAAAGACGCCAGGAGAGCACTATACCTCATCACTGCACCACCCAAGGAAATAAACATGGACATAGTTAAGGAAGTTGGTGATAACCTGAGAGGCATAGCTCCCAACGCGCTGATAAGGAGCGGCGACTACCCACGGGGGAAAGATACCCTGAGCGTTTCTGTAGTCCTCTCTGAACTTACAGCGGTGAGGAAAATCACGAACTACTTTACCCAGGCGCTCGACCTGATCGCTACCATGAAGGCAAGGCAGGGATTGCAACTACCCAGCAGGAAGTTCGAAGAAACCTTCAATGACATCCCTGTCCTGCTATAGAAAACAGCTAGCATCTCTGGGTTTGCCTGCCAGCGGCAACCATCTCCTGTAGCGCTGCCCCTCGAGATGAAGATAAAGCGGGTTTGCCTTCAGCGAAAGGGCTCGCCTGTTCTGCTATTTCTTGCTCTTGGTAAAGATATCCCAGCTCTGCTCCATGCCCTCATTGCGAGCTTCCAGGCTCTTCAACTCAGTTTCCTCGCGAGCCTTCATCGCCAGGGAAATGCTTTCCTCACAGGCCTTGCGAGCCTTCCCCTCTACTTCTTCACGGACCCTTAATGCCTGCGCTACACTTTCTTCACAGGTCTTCCTTGCTTTCTCCCTGGCCTCCAAATAAGCCTTCTCTATCTTCTGCTGCTGGTCCCTGTAAGCCCTTTCAACCTCACGCTCAGCTTCGATATAAGCAGCGTAAGCCATGACCGCCCGCTGCTGAATTTCACCGAGGCCCGTTCCCTCTGCAGGTTGCTCAACAACCTTCCTGGCAACCTTTTTAGCTTCCTGTTCTATTTCCTCGGGTTTCTGTTCAACTGCCCCATGACTTTCCATCCCTGGCATAATGCACCTCCTTCAGTTACTACAGGTCCTAATTTTATTACACTTAACTGGATCCATTCAAGAAACAAAGCGGAAGCAAGGAAACCACTTCAAGGTACTCCCACGTCATGGTTATCCCCGGGCTACCTCAAGAGTCATCTTCTTCTTCAACTTCCTCTCCAATTTGCTCCTTATCAGATTGATACATCTTGGACAGGAAATCCAGGCGCGCCTTGATATCCCGTCCCGCCTTTTGAGGAGCTTCGCTCTTCCCCTTTTTGCTTTCAGCCTGGCTCAGCGCTGCCTCGAAGGCTCTTGGCGACGCTTCAGAAAATTTCTCCGCCGCACCTTCATCCACAGGGCCAGCGATCCCACTGAACTCCTGCGCTTTTTTCAAGGCTTCCCGGAATGCCTTTATCGACGCTCTGGCCGCCCTCTGTGCTGACTTGCCCGCTTCTTCATTCCTTTCGACCGCATCTTCCAGCAGCCGGATCGACGTCTCCACCGATTCTCTGGCTACCTTTATCGAGTCCGCAGTCGCCTCCCTGGCCAACCGCACAGACTCCTCAGCAGCCTCTCTGGCCGACTGACTCACCTTTATTGCTTCCCGCGATACCTTTTGAGCTTCAGCAGTAGCCTCTTCCGACAGCTTGCCCACCTCTTCAGCTTTACTCATGGATTCCTCCGCCACCCTCCTCGCTTCCTCAGCAATCCTGGTAACCTCCAGATTGGTAGTTTCAGCCCTGCTTATCGCTTCCAGCGATATCTTCTGCGCCTCATCGGCAGATTCATGGGACATCTGGCTTATTTCTTCAGATCTGCTCACCGCTTCCCGTGAAGCCATCATCGACCTCTCCATATCTCTCCTGGAGGATTTGATTGACGCCTCAGCTCTATCTATAATTTCCTGGGATGATGCCACCAGGGCCATGGCTTCTTCCCGAGACTCTTTCTCTATCTCCCTGGCCCTGTTCAGCACCTCCTCCGTTGCCCTTTTAGC
Organism: Dehalococcoidia bacterium; assembly: GCA_021162545.1. Lineage (GTDB taxonomy): Bacteria > Chloroflexota > Dehalococcoidia > GIF9 > AB-539-J10 > M55B177. The sequence continues at coordinate 36,083 of JAGGYM010000060.1, forward strand.
CCTGACATTGGCCTCTTGAGCTATCCGTCTCCCCTCCTCAGATTTGCGCATAGCTTCATCAAATGTCCTCGCTGTTGCCTCCGCAGTTGATTTCGCCACTTTGCTTACCTTTTCAGCCATGTTGACAGCTTCCTGCGCTGCCTTTTTTGCTTCCCTGGAGACCTTCGTGATTTCTCTGTTCATCTCCTCTCCTCTGCCCACCGCATCCCGCGACGTTTCTCTAGCATCTTTGGCCACTTCCCGCGTTACCTTGCCCATCTCTTCAACTTTGCTCAGCGCCTCCTGAGAAGCCTTTCTCGCCCCCTCAGCTTCCTCCCATGATACCTGTCCTACACCTTCAACTCTCTCTATCCTCTCTTGCGATTCCCTTACCGATGCCTCAACAGTTTTCTGAATTGACTCGATCTTCCCCTCAAGTTTATTCACCGTATCCTCAAACACTTTCGCCGAGGCTTCGGCTGTCTTCGTCATTGCCTCGATTGAGGCCTCTGCCCTTTCCACTGCATTCTGAGACGCCTTTGTCACCGCGTCAGAGGTCTTCCGTGCTGCCTGGCTTGCCTTTTCCACCCGCCGCACCAGTTCCTGCAGCGTTCTTTTGGCTTCCCTAGCAGCTTCTTGAGTTTCATCACTTATTCTCTCAACCCTATTGATGGCATCCTGCGACGCATGCGATGATTCCTTGGCCGCCTCCTGAGCCGCCAGGCTCAGCATCTTCGCCTTGGCTACCGTCTCTTCAAAGGAATTGTTGCCATCTGCCATGTTCCCTCTAAAAATCCCGAAGATATTTCCTCACTTTTCCATCATTCCCCTCCACGCACGCATCATTTTATTAAGAACAGCATATTTTTTCAACTGTTGACGGACAAATTTTTTGTGCTATAATATTTAGCAGTTGAGGCATGAGAGTGCTAAAATGAATAGAATAAAGAAAGGAGGACAGCAATGGCAGCTAAAATCGAACCTTTGGGAGACAGGGTAGTAATTAAACCCTCCCCCAAGGAAGAAGTAAGCAAAGGCGGGATCGTTATTCCTGACAGCGCCAAGGAAAAGCCCCAGGAGGGCAAGATCCTCGCCACAGGTCCGGGTAAGCTCGATGATGAAGGCAAGCGCGTGCCCATGGAAGTAAAGGTGGGAGACACAGTTCTCTACTCCAAGTACGCCGGCACCGAGTTCAAGCTGGACGAAGAAGAGCTGGTTATCATGCGCGAGAGCGACATCCTGGCCAAGAAGATTTTATAAAAGGAGGCAAGAAAATGGCAAAACAACTTCTTTTCAGCGAAGAAGCAAGGAAATCATTGAAGAACGGAGTAGATACTCTGTCCGATGCCGTAAAAGTAACGCTGGGACCTCGAGGCCGTCCCGTAGCGCTGGACAAAAAATTCGGAGCTCCCTCGGTGCTCGATGACGGAGTGTCGGTAGCCAAGGAAATAGAGTTGCCCGACCCCTTTGAAAACATGGGCGTACAGCTGGTGAAGCAGGCAGCTACCAAAACCAATGACCAGTGTGGTGATGGCACCAGCACAGCCACCATCCTGGCGCAAAGCATCATCAGCGAAGGTTTCAAGAACATCGCCGCCGGAGCCGACGCCATGGCCATCAAGCGCGGCGTGGAGAAAGGCGTCATTGCCGTAGTCGATGCTCTCAAGAAAAAGGCCATACCCGTAGCAGGCAAGGAGCAGGTAGCCCAGGTAGCTACCATATCCGCCATTGACGAAGACATCGGCAACTTGATTGCCGATGTCATGGAGAAAGTAGGCAAGGACGGCGTCATCACCGTAGAAGAAGGCAAGGGTCTCGAGTTCGAAACGGAATTTGTCGAGGGAATGAAGTTTGACCGCGGCTACATTAGCCCGTACTTCATCACCAACCCGGAGCAAATGAGAGCAGAGCTGGAAGACCCCTGCATCCTCATAACGGACAAGAAAATTACCGCCATAAACGACATCCTGCCCGCACTGGAGAAAATAGTCCAGACCACCAAGAACATCGTCATCATCGCCGAGGACGTGGAAGGCGAATCGCTGGCCACGCTGGTAGTCAACAAGATGAGAGGAACTCTCAGTCCACTGACGATCAAGGCACCTGGATTTGGCGACAGGCGCAAGGAAATGCTGCAGGACATAGCCATCCTCACCGGTGGCACAGTTATCTCCGAGGAAGTGGGCAGAAAGTTAGATTCAGTTACCCTGGACGACCTGGGACGAGCCCGAAGGGTGGTATCCGACAAAGAAAACACCACCATTGTCGAAGGAAAAGGCAAGCCCGCGGATATCGAAGCCAGAATCAAGCAAATCAGGGCTCAGCTTGACAAGTCCACCTCGGACTACGACAAAGAAAAGCTGCAGGAGAGACTGGCCAAACTGGCCGGCGGCGTGGCGGTGGTAAAGGTAGGCGCAGCTACGGAAACGGAACTCAAAGAGAGAAAGCACCGCGTGGAGGATGCCCTTTCCGCTACCCGCGCTGCCGTAGAAGAAGGCATTCTGGCTGGAGGCGGTATCTCCCTGATCGATGCCATCCCAGCGCTGGACAAGCTCGACCTCAAGGGCGACGAGGCTACAGGAGCAGCCATCTTGAAACGGGCGCTGGAAGAACCCCTGCGCTGTATCGCCACCAACAGCGGCAAGGAGGGCTCGGTCATCGTAGACGCGGTAAAGAAAAGCGCCGCCGGCATAGGATATGATGCGCTGAAAGACGAGATGGGCGTCGATATGGTGAAAAACGGTATCGTCGACCCCCTCAAAGTCACCCGCTCCGCACTGCAGAACGGTGCCAGCATCGCCTCCATGATACTGACCACCGAGGCGCTGGTGACAGACATACCCGAGAAAGAGAAACCCGCAATGCCACCGATGCCTGAATACTAAGCTCACAGATAACAAAAAAGGGGCGATTTTATCGCCCCTTTTTTGTTTCATAACCATTCACATCTGCAGAATTTTAATCAATTCCCCCTGCTCCTTCCCCGGCCCCACTACAGCCAGGTTAAGCCCCCCTTCCCTTATAACTGTCTCCGCAACCTCTCTCATTTCATCTCGAGTAACGCTATCCACGAGGGAAATAACCTCATCCACGCTCAGAATTTGCCGCTTCATTATCTCCTGGCCACCCAGCCACAAAGCCACACTCTGGCTGTCTTCCATCCGCAACTGCAACTTTCCCTTGGACAACTCCCTGGCCCTGGTAAATTCCTCCTCCGTAACCCTTTCTCGAAGCCTGCGCAGTTCCTCAACGATAGCGCCGACTGCAGTTTCCACCTTTCCTGAATCCACGCCAGCATAGACCACAAACGATCCCACTTCACGAAAGTGGTCCACATAGCTGTGTATATCATAAGCCAGTCCCCTTTTCTCCCGTATCTCCGTGAACAGGCGGCTGCTCATGCCTCCTCCCAGGACGGTATTGAGCAAGTCAAGGGCAAAACGCTGCGGATGGAACTGCGAAAAACCATGCGTGGCAAGGCAAATGTGTGTCTGCTCGCATTTCATGTATTCAGCGCGCATTCTGGAAGCACTCTGCCTGTCATCGGAGATATAATCACCCAGCAGTCCCTCCGGCGTCCAATTGGAGAGCAACGGCTCGATCCGGTGAATCACCTCTTCATGCTCTATATTCCCGGCAACGCTGACCACGACATTATTGGGAACATACCAGCGGGCAACGTAATTCATCACCTGCTCCCTGGTCATGGCAGCCACGATATCCTTGCTGCCGGCAATATCACGGCCCAGAGGTTGCCCAGGCCAGAGGAGCTCATCTATCAGCATGCTCACCCTCTGCTGGGGAAGATCCAGATTCATATTGATTTCCTCAATGATGACAGACCTTTCCTGCTCCATGCCCTCTCCCTCGAAGCGAGAATGCAGCAACAGATCGAACAACACATCGAGGGCCACAGGGAAATGCTCCTTAGCCACCTTGCACCAGTAAACGGTCATCTCCTGCCCCGTACTGCCATTGATCATGCCTCCAACGCCTTCGATATCCCGGCTGATTTCCTTGGCCGTGGGACGTCGCTGCGTACCCTTGAAAAGCATGTGCTCCGCAAAATGCGAAATTCCTGCCTCCTCTGCCCGTTCATAGCAGGACCCTGCCCCCACAAGAACAGCAAGACTCACCGAACGAACGTGTGGCATGGTGCTGGTAACGACCCGCAGTCCGTTATCAAAGGCAGCTTTTTGATACATAAAGGGCAATTCTAAGGTGAATCTCCCTTCACTGTCAACACAGCCTCCCTGCCTGGATAGCAGGGGGAAAGCACAGATGGCCAGGGATTTCCCCGGACTTTGCCGCCAGATTACGCGCTCTGCGAAAGGGGTAGCGGAGCCTGGGACTCATCAAGCAATACATCTTTAGCTGCGCCAATAAAACCGCGGAAGAGGGGATGGGGCCAGTTAAGACGAGACCTGAATTCAGGATGGAACTGGCAACCCACCATCCAGGGATGATCGGAAATCTCACACATCTCGACTATCAATCCATCCGGAGATGTTCCACTATATACCAGTCCTCCCTCCTGGAGCCGGGTACGAAATTGATTGTTAAATTCATAGCGGTGACGGTGGCGCTCGTAGATCAGGCTCTCTTCATAAGCGCGGCCCGCGTGGCTACCCGGAAGCAACTGGCAGGGGTAATTACCCCGTCGCATGGTACCTCCCTTGTCCACAATTACCCTCTGGTCGGGGAGAAGGTCAATTACCGGATAAAGCGTGGAGGGATCGAACTCGGTGGAATTGGGGTCAGGAGAATTAAAGACATGGCGAGCAAACTCAATTACCATGACCTGCATGCCCAGGCAGATGCCCAGATAAGGAATCTTGTGCACCCTGGCATAGGTCGCAGCCTCTACCATTCCCTCGATTCCCCGGTAGCCAAAACCTCCAGGGACTATTACCCCCTGCACCTTTTTCAGCCTGTCGTAGCGGCCCCTCGCCAATTCTCCCGAGTCAATCCAGTCTATCTGAACCTCACGGTTATAAAATAGAGCTGCGTGGCCCAGCGCTTCACGGACGGAATAATAAGCATCCCTGAGCTCCACATATTTTCCTACCAGCCCGATTCTAATGGGCTCCCTGGGAAACTTCAGTCTGGTTACCATTTCCCGCCAATCATCCAGGTCACTCGCCCCGGCTTCCAGCCCGAGACGGCTCACTATGAGGTCAGCCAGCCCGGCATCCTCCAGTAACAGGGGCACCTCGTAGATAGTTTCACTGGTAACGAGTGGAATAATCGCCTCCTTATCAACATCGCAAAAAAGCGATATCTTGTCCTTTATCTCCCTAGATATTTCCCAGTCACTACGGCACAAAATGACATCGGGCTGAATGCCAATGCGCCTCAGTTCTTTAACGCTATGCTGGGTGGGTTTGGTCTTCAGCTCATCAGTAGCAGCGATGTGGGGCAGGAAAGTAACATGGACATATAACAAATTGTCCTTGCCCTCGTCCTTCCTCATTTGCCGTATGGCTTCAAGAAAGGGTTGCCCCTCGATATCACCTACCGTGCCCCCGATTTCAACTATGACAACGTCGGCGCCAGATACCTCGGCCACCAGCCTTATGCGTCTCTTTATCTCGTTGGTGACATGAGGAACTACCTGGATAGTACCTCCCAGAAAATCCCCCCTCCTCTCCTGATCTATGATGGAAGAATACACCTGCCCCGAGGTAACGCTGGAGGCCGCGGTTAAATCGATACCGATGAATCTCTCATAATGCCCTAAATCCAGGTCGGTCTCTGCGCCATCCTGGGTGACAAAGACTTCGCCGTGCTGATAGGGCGATAGCGTTCCCGGGTCCACGTTAAGATAGGGGTCGTTTTTCTGAGCTGAGACTTTGATCCTGCGACTCCTGAGAAGGGTGCCCATTGAAGCGACAGCTATGCCCTTTCCAACGGAACTAACAACGCCGCCTGTAACAAATATATATTTCGCCATCCGAGGAGATAAAAAGAAGGGCAAAGAAAAGGTTTCCTTTTATTATATGCAAGCGAAGCATAGCAGTCAAGGACAGATAGACAAAATCAGTGGAAATAAGCTATCCTTATCCCGCAAGTGGAAATTTTCTGGTTAGGTCATTCCTGTTTTTACATCAAAGGGAAGGAGAAGACTGTCATTGCCGACCCATGCCCACCTGATTGTGGCTATCTGCTGAACTTTCCCTTTGCAGACATAGCAACCATCAGCCATTCTCACCCAGGACACAGCTACATTGAAGGCGTGTCAGGCACTCCCAGGCAGATCACAACGCCAGGGGAATACGAGATAGGGAAAACGTTCATCACGGGGATTGCTTCTTTCCATGATAACGAGAGGGGGAAAATAAAGGGCAAGAACACCATCTATATCATGAACACTGAAGGCATCAGCCTGTGCCACCTGGGAGACCTGGGGCACCCCCTGACTTCACAGCTAATAGAGGAAATAGGAAGCGTGGATATCCTGTTTTTGCCTGTGGGGGAAATTTCCACGATACCTCTCGATACCGCCACCGAAATAGTCAAACAGCTAAATCCCCACATCATCCTGCCCATGCACTACAAGACAGAGAAACGAGATAAACTCCAGCCCGTGGATGAATTTCTGAAGAGAATGGGCATTCACGAAGCGGAAAGAAAAACAAAACTCTCGCTCACCCAGTCCTCTCTTCCCACAACCAGGCAAACCATCATCATGGATCACTCCGAGCTATAGGTAGAAAGTTGTTCCAAAACAAAGGCCACCGCCCCCAGGACACACGAGTCATCTCCCAGCAGTGCTGGTTTGATAGCAACGGCAGCAGCTCCCATTCGCGAAGTCCTTTCCTTAACTACCTGCACCGCCGGCTGGAACAACAAGTCTCCTATCCTGGATACACCTCCTCCAATCAAGATTAGCTCCGGATCGAAAATGTTTACCAGGCTAACCAGCCCCACTCCAAGATAAAACCCCACCTGAGAGATCAGCTCCCTGGCCAGTTCATCCCCCTCACCTGCCGCCCGGGAAATGACCCTGGCATCGATCCGGCTCGCATCCCCCCCCACAAGACCAAGCATAGACGTCCGCCTGCCCTGTGCAACCTGTCTAACCGCCTCCCTGGCCAGAGCAGTACCCGAGGCCAGAGTTTCCCAGCAACCAGTATTGCCACAATTACACCTCCGCCCGCCGATATCCACCGTCATGTGCCCCACCTCCCCTGCGGCACCTCGCGCCCCGGTGTACAGCCTTCCGTTAGCAATAATCCCCCCCCCTATCCCGGTGCTCACGGTGATATAGAGAAGATTGGACACCTTCTTATCCAGACCAAAGGACCACTCTCCCAGAGCGGCCAGATTGGCATCGTTACCCATACAGACAGGAATGCCAAAGTGGTCTTGAACGATATTCCCCAGAGGAACTTCATACCATCCAGGCAGATTGGGAGAGAAGACAACCATGCCTTTAGCAGCATCAATAACACCAGCAGCAGCAATTCCTATGCCCAGAAGCTGTCGCGCGCCGGTTTTCCCCTGACGCAGGGTTTCTTCCACAGTTACCAGAATCTTTTCTATAACGCCTTCAGGTCCGGCAGACACTGGCGTAGGCACTTGTCTTCGGGAAAGGATTCCCCCTCTGTCCGTGGCCAATGCAGTGGCAATCTTCGTGCCCCCCAGGTCTATCCCCAGAACCAACCTGTCTCCCTGGCGCTTCTGCACTTCGCTGCTATTCATAACTCCGTTCAGCCTATGCTACTGTGCCTAGAGAAACTTGTCAAACAAGAATGCCAGAGATAGAATGTGGGGCAGAGTTGAGAATAGCTCCTCAAAGTTGGATAAGTTGGGAGACCTGAGATGAAAGTGCGAAAAGCCGTTATCATTGCCGCGGGGAGAGGGACGCGGTTCCTGCCCTTTACCAAATCTGTGCCTAAAGAGATGCTGCCCCTGGTGGACAAGCCGGTTATTCAATACGCCGTAGAGGAAGCCGCTGCCTGTGGCATGGAGCTGGTGGTCATGGTAACAACTCCAGAGAAAGCGGCTCTGGAGAAATACTTCGCCAGAGACACGGAACTGGAGCGCGCCCTGCAACAAGCAGGTAAAAATGACCTGCTGGAGAAAATACGGTGCCTTCCCGACCTGGCCAACATTTGCTTCGTGCATCAGAAAGAACAACTGGGGCTGGGAGACGCCGTGCTTGCTGCCAGGGCGGTGGTGGGAAAAGAGCCCTTCGCTGTCATCCTGCCCGATGACCTCTTTGAAGAAAGAGAAGGCGTGCTCCGGAAAATGCTCAATGCCTTCCAGAAATACCAGGGCAGCGTCATCGCCCTGAGGAAGGTAAACAAAGAAGAGGTAGAAAGATACGGTCTGGTTAAAGTCGAGGAAATGACAGGGCGCATATGCCGGGTGACGGACCTCGTAGAGAAACCGAAACCGGCAGATGCGCCTTCCGACCTGGCGATAATGGGAAGGTACATACTCACGCCCGGGATATTCGAAGAGCTGGCCGCCACTCCCAGAGGCACCGGGGGCGAGGTCCAGCTAACCGACGCCCTAAAACGCCTGCTTTCGAGACAGGACTTGTACGGTTACGAAATCCAGGGAGAATACTACGATTCCGGCACCATCCCGGGCTGGATAGAAGCCACGCTCGCACTTGCCCTGAACCATCCCGAACTGGGCCAGAAGCTAAGGGACCACCTGCTCCACCTCCTCCCGTAAAGCCTGCGCACACAGTTACTCCCCGGAAGCAAGCACGCCGCTATCGCCCTTCGTGAGGAGGTGCTGTCCCCGTCAGGCCCTCTTCTGCCAGCGTCTCCATGAGACGAGCCGCCCGTGGGTAACCGATACGCAGGCGACGCTGCAAAAACGAAGCGGAAATGTGCTCATGCTCGGAGGCGAGACGCCTGGCCTCCTCCAGAAGAGAGTCGGGGGAGGGCGTTACCTTCTGCCCCGGGGAAACGAGTTCCGTCACATCGTCAAAGTTCACCGTCCTCATTTCCTGCCGCTTTTGACTACCCCAGAAATACACCAGCTTGTCAATGTCCGCATCAGAAACGAAGGTCCCCTGGAGGCGCTTGGGCTTGGACTCTTCGGTGGGCATGTAGAGCATATCCCCCCTCCCCAGAAGTTTCTCCGCCCCTACCATATCGAGAATGGTGCGCGAATCCACCTGAGAGGTAACGGCGAAGCTCATGCGGGTGGGGAAATTGGCCTTTATCAATCCCGTAACTACATCTACCGAAGGACGCTGCGTGGCCACGACGATGTGAATTCCCGTGGCTCGAGCCAGCTGAGCCAGACGGCAAAGGGTATGCTCCACCTCATCAAAAGCAGTTATCATCAAATCAGCCAGCTCATCGATGATAAGCACCAGATAAGGCATGTTTTCTGCAGGAGCACAATTCTTATTATAGCTCTCAATGTTGCGCACACCAGCTCGAGCCATCTGGTGATAGCGATTATCCATCTCCTGAGTAAGCCAGCGCAGCGCCTTTATAGCTTTACCTGTGTCCACCACAACGGGAGCAACCAGATGAGGGATGCTGTCAAAAATGACCAGCTCCACCCTCTTGGGGTCAACCATGATAAATTGAACTTCATCGGGACTGTTATATAAAAGCAGGCTGCAAATGATGGAATCGAGGCAAACCGTTTTGCCACTGCCTGTAGCCCCCGCAATAAGCAAGTGGGGCATCCTGGCCAGGTCTGCCGCCACCGCCTCCCCCCCAGCACCTTTGCCCAGCGCTATAGTCAGCTTTGATCTCGCTTTAATTTTCTGAAAAGCTGTGCTCTCTATAACGCTGCGCAGACCCACCGAACCAAAGATGGTATTGGGAACTTCAATGCCCACCACCGGTTTCCCTGGCACGGGAGCCTCAATTCTGATACTGGGAGAAGCCAGTGCCAGGGCTAAATCGTTGGCCAGTGAGGTAATGCGATCCACTCTTATCCTCGTTCTCGACACTTCCTCCTGGTGCATCTGCACGCTGCCATCTTTGGCTCTCTCTTTTACCTCCCGGTATTTCCGATCCCAGCCTGGCTCAACCCCGAACTGCGTTACAGTAGGCCCGGAGTTCGTCTGCACAACCCTGGCCTCCACCCCATAGCTGGACAGCGCATCCTCGATCATCTGTGCCCGTTTCGCGATATCATCCTTGCTCATTTCCACCTCAGCTACCCTGTCCAGAATATCAATGGGAGGAAGCTGCCAGCCCCCGGGGGTAACGATAGGCCCGCGTTTTGCCAGCAAGTTTTCCACCCTGGAAGTCACTCCGAGGCTGGCCCCCCCACCTGCTACACCAGCATCAAAGGCGCGTTTAGAAGAAATCGCGGGAGCAGGAGAGAAAGAAGAAACTTCGTACTGTGGCGAGGCTTCAGGGCGAGGCTGCTGAGAACCTCTTGCCAGAGGTTTCCTCGTGCCCTTAAAGGGCCTCCTGAAGAACATACCCACCATGGATAACGCATGCCAGACTTTGTGAGGCATCAAGAGAACGACTCCCAGAAGGACAAACCCCGTTACTCGAAGCACCCCTGTGATATCCGCTGTGCCTATCAGGCTCTGCCCAAAGCTGCCTCCCAGGGTGGCACGGTATAGAATGCCTCTGGTTGTGACAAAAAAGGAAAGCGTTCCCCACAAAGCTAAAGCAAGGCTGATGCCTCCAAGAATCCAGTTCCAGCGGTGCAGGACGCGGGAGAAATTTCCCCGCCATATTACCCAAATCAACAGGCCCAGGGCAACACCCATTATCGCCAGACCAAGCCCGAACAACGCTAACACGTTATTGCCCCAGGCAATTACGCCCGCCTGGTATTTATAGGAAAAGTAATACGCCAGCGCCACGAGAACGACAATCAGTATGAGCCGTCGCACCGCCGGTAGAGCCAGGAAGCTAAAAGGATTCCTCCCCGGGGAAGACGGCCTGGCTTTGTCCTTCTTCGGTCTGGAAGACTTGCGGCTTTTCGCTCTGGCCATAGCAACTATACCCTGGCAACAATGGGAACGATAACGGGATGTCGATGGACTTCCTGATAAAAGAAGCGGGATAATACCTCCTTCACCTGTGCCTCAAGCAAATCCGCCTCGGGGGAAATCCCTCCCTTGTCGTTCAGGGCAGAAAAAAGGACCTCCTGACTCCGCTCAATCAATGCCTGGCTCTCGCGGGAGGCAATAAGACCCTTCATCTTAACGCACGGCTTCCCCTGCAGCCGGCCACTTTTAGAATCAACGACAACAGACACCATCACAACCCCATCCTGCGAAAGCAATTTGCGCTCCTGAAGAGCAACGGCATCCATCTTGCCCGTCACCGAGCCATTGACGTATATATCTCCTCCCACTGGAGCTTTGCCCTCAACTTTCCCGGCTTCCCTCTGCAACTCGAGTATATCCCCATCCTCAAGGACAAAGATATTTTCCCGGGGAATGCCTACGCTCTGTGCCAGCATGGCATGCAGGCTCAGGTGGCGATACTCGCCATGAACGGGAATAAAGAATTTAGGCTTAACCAGCCGGAGCAAGAGCTTCAAGTCTTCCTGGCTCCCGTGACCGTGAACGTGAACCTGCGCCAGTTTGTTATAGATAACCCGCGCCCCCTGGCGGAAGAGCGCATCGATGGTCCTGTTAACCAGCATTTCATTGCCGGGAATGGGAGTCGCCGACACCACCACCGTATCTCCCGGAACGATATGAACCTGGCTGCGACGGTCTCGATTAGCTATACGCACCAGAGCCGAAGTCGGCTCGCCCTGGCTCCCCGTGGTCAAAAGAATAACCCGGTTGTGAGGCAAACCCTTAATGTCCTCAAAGCGGCCCATGACATCAGGAGGCACGTGAAGATAGCCCGTTGCCATCGCTGCCTTAACCAGTTCCTTCATGCTCCTTCCTATAATAGCCACACGTCGCTCGTGCTTGGCAGCAACGTCTATCACCTGCTGAATGCGCGAGACCAGGGAAGCGAAGGTGGTAATAATTACCCTGCCCGAAGCTCCTGCCACGATATTATCCAGGGTCTCACCAACCACTACTTCCGAAACCCCGTGCCCGGGAAGCTCAGCATAAGTGGAATCGGAAAAGAGCAGCAATACTCCCTTGTTCCCCACCGAGGCCAGCCTGCCCACGTCGGTAACCTCTCCCATAACGGGGGTATGGTCGATCTTGAAATCACCGCTGTGCACTATAACGCCCAGGGGCGTTTCAATTACCAGCCCTACTGCGTCGGGGATGCTGTGGCAAACAGAGAAAAACCTTATGACAAAATTGCCCAGGGTGATCTTGCCATCCGAAGGGATTACGTGCAATTCCGGCTCAGCTTTTACTCCCCGGTTCTTGAGCTTCAAAGCGATCAAATCTCGCGTGAAAAGGGTGGCATAAACAGGCACGGGAAGCAGGGACAAGACATAGGGCAAAGCCCCAATGTGGTCTTCATGCCCGTGAGTGACAATTATTCCCCTGATTTTTTGCTGCTTCTGCAGGAGATAGCTAATATCGGGGATAACGAAGTCAACCCCGAGCATTTCCTCGTTGGGGAACATGAGGCCGGCATCAATGACGACGATGTCGTCGCCATACTCCAGGATCATCATGTTTTTGCCGATCTCACCCAGCCCTCCCAGAGGAACAATTCTTAATTTATTCATCTTCATGTAACTCAACCTGAAACAAATTTAGCTGTCTGGGCTCAGGGACAATTTCGGCCACCTCTTCGCTTTGAGCTAACGTCAGGGGAATTTTGCGCATATCTTCTTCAATGATACTGCGCAGGCTGCCCTGATGCAGAGCTGCTGCAGGGTGATACATGGGGAAAAAGATAACATCGCCCACCTTGCGAGCTTTCCCGTGAACTTTCCCTATGCTCTCGTTGGGGAAATACCTGGCCAGAGAATAACGTCCCAGGGTAATAATCATTCTGGGGCGGATTATCTCCAGCTGCCGGTCAAGCCATCCGCAACAGGCCTCTATCTCCGCCGGCAGGGGATCACGATTTTGCGGAGGGCGGCACTTAATCACGTTGCTAATGTAAACCTGCTCTCGGCGCAGGCCAATCAGGGCCAGCAACTGCGACAGGAACTGCCCTGCAGGACCTACGAAAGGACGTCCCTGCTGATCCTCATACCAGCCGGGAGCCTCTCCAATGAAGAAAAGGTCAGCATCCTCTGCTCCCTCACCAGGCACCACTCTAGTACGAGAGCTGGCTAACCCGCAACCCTGGCAATTCTCAATTTCGCGGCAAAGCTCAGCTAAAGCTGACATGTGATTTGATAGTAACATACCCCCCCTCAGATATCAAAAAATCCGGTGGATTTTTCCAACTCACTCAAGGCTTCCTTCGCTGTCTGGGATACATCCTGATAAGAGCTTCCCCTTAGCTGTCTCAGCGCTCCTTCCGCCCTTGCTCCCCCTATCAGCACCAACGCCCGCATACTTGCCTCCCGTACCTGGGCATCTCCATCCCAGGCAAGGTCAATCAGGAAAGGTACAGCTTCCTCCCTGCCCAATTCACCACAGGCTTCAGCCACCTTACAACGCACTACCGGAGCTTTGTTATCTTTCTCTGCGGAGATAAGAGGTAGCCACACCGGATCACAATTGCGCCCCATGGCACATACAGCGCTGGCCTTAATTTCTACGTTGCTGTGGTGGTAAGCTCGCTCGATCAGTCGCTTTATCCGGGGTGAATCCAGTGGAGCTATGGCCTCCAAACACCGTCGCTTCACTTCTTCCGTAGCGGATTCATCTTCAATGACCGCCAGCAAATTAGAATATATCTCTTTCTCTTGAAGGTGCGATAACTTCTTCACCGCAGCCAGGAGGGCAAACTGCCCCAGGGCAACCGCTGCCTCAATTTGAACCTTTTCTTCTTCATCCTCCCTGAGCAAACGAATCAGAGTTGTAACAACAGCGCCGTCTTCTTCCTCTCCCTCTATGGTCTTGATTGCCGCTCTCCTGACCTCTGCATCGCCATCATCAAGACAAGCATGAAACACTCTGCTGAAATCAAAAAACAGGCTATCGCCCCTGAGTTTGACAAGACGACTCAGAATATAGAGCTTCCTCTCCCTGACCGTCCGAGCCCACTCACACTCAAAAAGGGCTGCCTCTTCTTCCGCCAGACCTGACAGCAAGGCAAGCTGAGAAGGAGTTACTTTTCGCTCCGAATCCAGGATATCAGCTAGCTTTTGTTCAAACTCACTCCTCTTCTTCATCCCGCTCCCAGATAGGCTCAGTAAACTGGTCAATATACTCCGCAGTTGCCTGCTTGGTTATCCTGTCCTCTTCCTCGCTCGTTTTCTCGACTAAACTCGCAAGCTCAGTCAAGTCAACCTCTATACCAATCATCCTGACGAGAACTTCAAGCACAGCCAGAGAGGCCTTGGGGTTTTCTATCTGAACGGCATAAGAAGGCACCTCTCCCAATAGGCAAACTCCCTCCATCCCCCGCTCCCTGGCCATCCCCAGCACCAGTCCGTTAAGTCCTGCAATGCGCAGATTGCCCTTCAGGATAACGCCTTCTTCTTCCAACTCACCGAGGAGTTCGCTCCCCGTAGCAGCTCCCCATACTCTGGATTTTTCCCGATGATGGATATGGGTCACTGCCGCAGCACAGCTATATATTCGGGTAACTTTAAGCTTCTGTGCCACATCCAGAACACAACTGACCAGCTCATGCCCCCTGGAATTCGGTTGTTCCTCCCCGAGAAAAAACACCAGCCCGTTCTCTCCTTGAGCATCCTGCCAGTAGTAGAAATTATTCTCAGGGAAGCGAGGTTCTTCAACGATATTATCCCGCACGACAACGCCCGTAGGTTCAAAGAAATAGGGGCTATCAATTTCTCCCATCTCCACGGCGTTCAGCTTTTCCCGCAAATACCTCACCGCTATCAGAGAGACGTTGCCGATCCCCGGCCACGAAGCAAACATAACGCAACTTTTGGCTTCCGGTTGCTTGCGAAGTTTCACGATCCTTCTCATATTACCCCCGTCACCTGTGATTTTACCCGGGATCAGGCATCACTTCCCCTTTCCTCTCCCTGATGCTACCGATATGCTGGGGCAATACAAATGCGGAGTATATACTGCTCCCCCAACCCAGCGCGCTTTATCCCCTATGCCCAAAAGCTCCCCCAGAACCCGATAGACATTGCCCGAGATCATGGTATCTTTCACCCGTCCTGCTATTTTACCATTTTCCACCTTGTACCCCAATAAGACATTACCGCTGAAGTCGCCGCTCAAAAGGTTGCCCTGCTCGGCCCCCATAAGCTGCTCCACAACCAAACCTTCCTTCACATCCGCTACCATATCCTCAAAAGCGACCTCTCCTTCCTCTACTACCAGCGAACTGCTAGCCGGGCGCGGGAAGCCTGCGCCTGCCCGATCTCCATGGCCCGTGCTTCGGGTACCTGCCAGCGCCGCCGTTTGCAGGTCATAGAAGAAATTCAATATCTCCCCCTCATTAATGAGAGGCAGCCGCCGGCTGCGCACGCCCTCGTCATCACAGGGCCTGCTCCCGGGGCCGCAGGCTATGGTAGCATCGTCCCGGAGGGAGAGCTTCGCGTCAAAAAGGCGCTCCCCCAATTTGCCTTTCAACGGAGATGTTCCTTCAAGGACCATTTTGCCACTGAAAGCCAGCATCAGCGGAGAGAGCAGGGCGCTGGCCACGCCATTAGGGGTAAAGATCACCGGCAAAGATTTAGCAGGCAGAGCAGCCGACTCCCTGGCCCACTCAAGCTGTCTCTTTATGCTATCTGCCAGACCATCGATCCCGACAGGCAGGCAACAGGAGCTCGCACTGTCTCCAACAAAAAGCATGTCTTCGCCCCTCACAAGCGTGCCTTCCAGCCCCAGGCCGAAGAAGCTCTTATCGTAACTTGCCTTGCCCCCCTGAGAATTGAGTATCTGTACCGAGGCCATTCCCCTGGTCACGCTGACGTCACAGAGAACGCCAGCGGTGTGTCCCGTGATGCTGGCAATGAGTGCGCTGCCCATATCCACCATTTCAGACATCGTTACCCCTCCAACCGCCGGGTCAAAAGTGTTCACCGGAGGATAGCTATCCAGAGAAGGGAACTGGTATTCTGCCGGAAGCCCGAATTGAGACGTTTCCACCGCCATCTCGAGCAAGCGCTCCTCATCCGCAACGCTGCTGGCACGGGCAAAACCGACTCTGCCATCCTTGAAAATCCGCAGGGCAACACTTGTGCTCTCCCTGGTTTGAATCTCCCTCAGGCGGTTGGCTTCAAAGCGAACGGGCACCTGACGGGAAGAAACGCGAAAAACTTCCGCCTGCTGAGCTACTTCCATTGCCCGCACCAGAAGCCGTTCCATCTCACTTGCCCCCCACCACACAGTGGCGAATCCTGATATGCGGGCTGCCATTGGAAACGGGCAGCGGAGACTGCCCTCCCTTCCCACAGCCTCCACCCTGGTTCATGTCCAGGTCATTACCAACGGCATCTATATTCCCCAGGGTAACGAAAACGTTTCCCGTTAACACTGGAGCTCGCAGCAACCCCATCACTTTCCCATCATGAATCGTATAAGCTTCCGCAGCGGAAAAGGTAAACATCTCCAGGCTGGTTGTTCCTCCATACCAGTCCCTGACATAAAGACCATCCTTGACCTCGCCTAACATATCTTCAAAAGACAGCTTGCCGGGCTCGATAAAAGTGTTGCTCATGCGCACAATGGGGGGAAAGAGGTAATTCAGGGCCCTGGCATTCCCCGTGGGTTTTTCTCCCATCCTGGATGCCGTCTCCCGGGAATGGAGCCTCCCCGTCAGAATTCCCTCCCTGACAAGATAGTTCCTGGTGGCAGGCACCCCCTCATCATCATATTTATAGCTTCCTCTCAGGTTGGGAATGGTGGCATCATCCACGATATTGAGAAAGCCCCCTCCAAATCTTCGCCCCAGAACCATGATTTTGCGCAGTTGCTCATTTTGATAGACGAAATCCGACTCCGATAAATGCCCGAAGGCCTCATGAACGAAAACCCCGGCCAGAACAGGGTCAAGAATCACGGTGTATTCTCCTCCTGCCACCTCGGGAGCATCGAGGAGTGCCGCCGCGCGCTTCGCCACCTTTTTTACCTCTCCCTGTAATCCCTCTATAGCAGAAAATTCACCCCTGCTTCCCATACTCAATCCTGCCTGCTGAATCTCGCCATTCCCGCGCGCTATCGCCGTGAGCCGCAAGGCAAGGTCGGGCTTATCCTGTTCAATATAACTGCCCTCAGAGCTGGCAAAAATTACCTTGCGCCCGACATCACGATAAATGATGTTCGAGCTTTGAATCCTGGGGCTGCCGAGCACAATCTCGTTGTATTCATCAAGAAGCTGCTTTTTTGCCGCCAGGGGCACACAGGTCGAATCACTCCTTTTCTCTGCTGCCACCACGTCAACCACGGGCTCGGCAGGAGATATCTTGAAGGCCTCCCCTCCAGCCATCCGGGCCTCTTCCACCGCCAGAGACACATTGTTTCTCAGGCCCTCAATATCATTGAAACTGACAAATCCCCAGCTGCCCCTGACCAGAACACGGACGTTCCCGCCAAGGCTGCGGGATTTGTCCACCTCCTCCAACCTCTTTCCCCGGTAAACGAGTTGCGTGCTCTGGCTTTCCTCAAAGTGAACTTCAATATATTCAGCATCGTGCCCCTTGAGAGCGTCAGCAATACGGTTGCGCATGGAGCCTATTGTAATCCCCCGGGCAAAGAAAGACAAAAGGTTAAACTCGCGCAGCAAGCTGGCCCCTTTAGAGATAACCCCCTTTCAAGGGGAAGCAGCAAACGCCGTATAAAAATATACCCCCATCAACAATGTGACCACGTCTTCCTTCCCAAAACAAGGACTATTTTACCACACACCTCTTCTCCATCGAGGACATCCCCTTTCACCTCGCCTTCGTTACCCTGAGAAAATCCTTCTCCCTCCAGGACTTTTGGGGCAGAGCAACACTGCAGTGCTTTCCTGCAGGACTTTTGCGTGATAGACACAGAATGGAGTTTACGTTAACCTGGAAGAAGTTTAATGAAGATAAATGAGGTAAAGGAAGTATGAAAATGAATTGGGCGAATCCAGGAATGATGACCACCTCGGAAGTTGCCACCTTGCTCAACGTCCATCCCAACACGGTGCGGCAGTGGAGCAACAAAGGGCTGCTACACGCATACCACCTGGGGACCAGGCAAGACCGCAGGTTCAGGCAAGAAGACGTGGACAACTTCCTCAATGGCAATGGCCACAAATCATAGCGCCCCGTGACAGCGCAAAAGATCCACGCGCGCCAGCAAATGGACTTTGCCCTCCCCCTGTTGTATACTTCAGGCAGGAACTAAAAACAAAGGGGGCAGTGCAGATGAGATCTAGCCTTATCGGAAAGATCGAAAAAGCAAAAAGGTATGCCCAAGAACCAGGCCGAATCAGCTTTTCAGGTTTCACCACCGTCTTTCATGGAGAAAACAGCGATCACAAAGTAAGCTATGCCAGCGGAAAGTGGCACTGTACCTGCGACTTCTTCTCACAGTGGGGAACGTGCAGCCACATCATGGCGTTACAGCAGGTACTGGGCAAGATGTTACCCGCGGAAGCCACCCCCTCTCTTGAAGAGGCTCAATCACAGGAGAGATAATCCAGCGCCTCGGCTGCTACAAAGAGAGACCCGGTGATGCAGACGAGGTCTTCTTCCTTCGCCAGAGATAATACTAACCGTAGAGCGCGAGGCACATCGCTTGAGCTCTCTGGGGGAATCCCCTGTCTGGAAAACTCCGCAGCTATCATCGAAACAGCGGCCGCTCGCGGATGCGAAGAGCGGGTAACGGTGACTCGCGGAGAGAGGACAATCGCCTCCTTTACGATGCCTGAAATATCCTTGTCGCCTGACATTCCCACAACAAGAAAGACCTGCTCATAGAGAAAACAGGATTTAATGCTCTCAACCAGTCTTCCCATGGATGCCACATTGTGCGCCCCATCAACCAGAACCAGCGGGTGACGCCGGACGACCTGAAACCTCGCCGGCCATCTGACCTGAGCCATCCCCCGAACGATATTCGCAGCTGAGATATCACACCCTCCTGCTGCAAGAATCTCCAGGGCAGCTACCGCGGTTGCCACGTTCTCCCCTTGATAATCACCCAAAAGAGGAGTGTGGATACGATATTCTCCCCCCATGCCTTCAATTGCAAACGTTTGCCCCGCGAGGTCGGAATTTACCTTCCGACAGGTAACTTCTTCACCCACCTGAAACAGCTTCGCTTCCCGCAGCCGGCAAACATCCCGCAGCACCCCTGCCACCTCTTGCGGCTGGGGCGAAACTACAACTCTGGCTCCCGCCTTAATAATGCCAGCCTTCTCATAAGCTATCTCTTCCAGACTGTTGCCCAGAACCCCGGTATGGTCCCGGCTGACCGCAGTGATAACGCAGACTTCCGGCCAGGCTACATTGGTAGCATCGAGCCTGCCTCCCAATCCCGTCTCCAGCACCTGGAAATCCACCTTTTTTTGGGCAAAATAAGCAAACGCCAGCACGGTCAATGCCTCAAAGAAGCTCAGCCGCTCCTGCCCTGCTTCTGCAAAGCGAGGCTTCAAATCAGTCATCAGTTCAGCGAACTCCTCCTCTGAAATCGCAGTGCCTCCCACATTGATTCGCTCTCTTATGGAGTGCAGGTGCGGGGAAGTGTATAATCCCGTCCTGTAGCCTGAGGCAGAAAGAACCTGCGCTACCATAGCCGCCACGCTTCCCTTGCCGTTGGTCCCCGCTATATGAACCGTTCTGGCCACGAGGTGCGGACTGCCCATTCGCTCCAGCAGTTCTTCCACATGCCCCAGGCTATAGCCGCCTGAGACATAAGGCGTTCCTGGAATGTTTTCGTAATTGAGGAAACTATTGAGATACTCTATCGCCTGAACGTAATTCATCGCTGCCTGACTTTAACTTCATCCCTCCCTCTGCTATTATGCAGGTAATGAACTTCATAGACAAATTGCTGGCCGCCAGCAGAAAAAATAAAAGCCTGCTCTGCATCGGCCTGGACCCCAATCCCGAACTCATGCCCTCCATAAATGTCGCGGATTTCAACCGGGACATCATAAACGCCACCTGCGACCTGGCTTGTGCCTACAAGCCCAATCTGGCCTTCTACGAAGCTCAGGGCCTCCAGGGGCTCATAGCCCTGGAGAAAACCATTAAATTCATCCCCCCCCACATCCCCATCATTGGAGATGCCAAGCGCGGCGACATCGGCAATACTTCCAAAGCCTACGCTAGGGCCCTTTTTTCCACCTTCGGCTTCGATGCTGCTACAGTCAGTCCCTACCTCGGAAAGGACTCTCTGGAACCCTTTATCAAACACAGGGATAAAGGAATTTTCATCTTATGTCGTACATCAAACAGAGGCGCCCGGGATTTTCAAGACCTTGCCCTCGCTGACGGTACTCCTCTTTACGAGATAGTGGCACGGAAAGCCAGCGAATGGAATTGCCATGGCAACATCGGGCTGGTCGTGGGAGCTACTTGCCCCGAAGAATTAAAGAGGGTTCGCTCTATCTGCCCTGAAATGCCATTGCTCATACCAGGCATCGGAGCGCAGGGAGGAGACCTGGATTCGGTGATCGCATACGGAGTAGATGCCGCAGGAGAAAAGGCAATTATAACTGTCTCCCGCCAGGTTATCTACGCTTCCAGGGAAAAGAATTTTGCCCGGGCAGCCAGAACCGTGGCTGAGCAGCTGCGCAACCAGATCAACTCCGCCTTACCCAACCACCATCTGCCAGGGGAGCAAAAGGAGTAACCATTGCAGCCCCTCCAACCGATCAACAATCAAGTTTAACTGCAAGTTAACTGAATTGTGGCTCGTTGTATTTTTCATATCGACCTGGATGCTTTCTTCGTTTCCGCGGAGCAGGCGGCTGTCCCCGAACTCAAAGAGAAGATAGTAATCGTAGGGGGATCCCCCGGGCACCGTGGAGTGGTAGCCTCCGCCTCCTATGAAGCGCGTTCCTTCGGAATACACGCGGGAATGCCTTCATCGCAGGCTCGTCACCTTTGCCCCCGGGCCGTGTTCCTTCAGCCCAATTTCCCCCGCTACAAAGAAGCTTCAGCCAAATTCATGAAAATCCTGGCTTCTTTCTCCCCCGAAATCGAGCCCCTGGGGCTCGATGAGGCATACCTCAACGCTACCGGTTGCGAAGGGCTCCACGGAACTCCTCGAGACCTGGCCCTGCTGATAAAAGGCCGCATACGTCAGGAACTCGATATCTCCGCCTCAGTGGGCATTGCCAAGTGCAAGGTGATAGCCAAAGTTGCCTCCGATTTATGCAAGCCCGACGGATTGCTGGAAATAGCGCCAGGGGAGGAGCGAGATTTTCTAAGGCCGCTCCCCATTAAAAAACTGCCGGGGATAGGCAGCAAAACAGAAGAAACACTGCATACACTGGGCATTAGTACCATTGGAGAGTTAGCACTCCTCCCTCTGGAAATAGTAAAAAGCCGCTTCGGCCTTCTCGGAGTAACGCTCCTGCAGCACGCCAACGGCATTGATGAGCGGAGGGTGACAGCACAGGGAGAGCCCAAATCCTTCAGCCTGGAAGTTACTTTCCCCAGAGACACCTCAGACCGTCACTTGATCGAGACCACTCTCCATCACCTGTGCCAGAGAGTGGGAGAAAATCTGCGCCGCCAGAACAAAAGCGCAAGGTGCATCGCTATAAAGTTGAGATATTCCAATTTCGAAACGATCACGCGGCAAATCACCCTGAAAGAATCCGGCAACGCCACCCAATTTATCTTCCGCACTGCTGCAGAATTACTGAACAAAGCCCTGCCACAAAGAGGGAACCCCTTCCGCCTCATCGGCGTCAGTGCTTCACTTCTGACTGGGCAGGGAAAACAACTTCCTCTCCTCGACCCCGAAATGGAAAGGCTGACGCGCCTGGATCAGGCCATAGACCAAATCCGCCAGAAATATGGCGCGCCGGCCATACAGCAGGGAATCGATGATGACTGAGAGCAAGATGTCCAGGCAACAGAGGAACATTGACTTGCACAGGAGGATAAGATATATTATCGCACAGCTAGCAGTAATTGATTGCTGCCAGTTAGCATAGATAAACAGAGTCCTTCCAGACATCGCATGCTGAAATCTCGTGAAGGTGAAGCGATCGCCATAATTAATTATGGTGCAGGTAACCTGCGCAGCGTGGTCAACGCCATCACCAGCCTGGGGTACCAGCCAGAGGTAACCAGCAGACCAGATGAGATAGTTAACGCCAGGGCTGTTATTCTGCCGGGCGTCGGGGCCGCCGCCGATACCATAGAAAACCTCAGGGCGATGGGGTTGGATATCCTGATCCGCCAGCTGATAGACGATGGCTATCCCTTCCTGGGAGTCTGTATCGGGTTGCAAGTTCTTTTCACCGGCACCGAAGAAGGCGGCTGGCACGAATGTCTCGGCGTTCTTCCCGGGCGGGTGCGCAAGCTCCCTCCGGGGCTAAAAATTCCACACATGGGGTGGAATCAGGTAAAGCAGCTGCGCCCTCACCCCGTGTTCACCGACATACCGGATAGGGCCAACTTCTACTTCGTCCACAGCTACTACGTGGAGCCAGACGATAAATCTCTATCCATCGGTGAAACTGAATACGGTATTCCTCTATGCAGCGTCATAGCCAGAGAAAACCTGATAGCAACTCAATTTCATCCAGAGAAGAGCGGGGAATCTGGTCTCAAGCTGTACGACAATTTCATCAAGCTCGCCATGGCCGGTGACCGGTAGAATGTTAACCAAAAGAATCATCCCCTGCCTCGACGTCAAAGGTGGTCGGGTGGTAAAAGGAACGAGTTTCACCCATCTGGGCGATGCCGGTGACCCGGTAGAGCTTGCCAGTTCCTACTACAAAGATGGCGCCGACGAGCTGGTTTTTCTGGATATAACCGCTACTCCCGAAGGGCGCGACACCATGGTGGAGGTCGTCGAGCGCATTTCCAGGGAAGTCTTTATGCCCCTTACCGTCGGCGGTGGACTGTACAGCACCGATAATATGCGGCGCATGCTCATGGCTGGAGCGGACAAGGTTTCCATAAACACCGCCGCGGTGCTCAATCCCAAGCTGGTCGAGGAAGGAGCCCGCAAATTTGGCAGTCAGTGTATCGTGGTCGCCATCGACGCCAAAAGGGTAGATGCTGGCAAAGAGCCACAGTGGGAAGTTCACATCTACAGCGGACAGAAGTCAACGGGGATTGACGCCATCACCTGGGCAAAACAGGTGGTGGAGCTGGGAGCAGGAGAAATACTGCTTACCAGCATGGATGCCGATGGCCATCGCTCGGGATACGATAACGCTCTAACCCGCGCTATCTCCGAGGCAGTTACCGTACCGGTTATCGCCAGCGGTGGAGCGGGTACGCCAGAAGACATGTATCAAGCCCTCGTGCTCGGCAAGGCCGATGCCGTCCTTGCTGCCAGCATCTTCCACTACGGAATTCACCCCATCCAGGAAACCAAGCTATATCTGGCAGAAAAGGGAATCCCAATACGGCTGTGAGGGAGGCATGAAGAGAAGCGCATTAATTTCCAGGTCTTTATACTTGCCGTCCCGAGGAGTAAAATACGACATGTCAGGGGCTTCGCGAAATGGATGAGGAAAACGAGAACGCCCTGCAAGAAGGAGGCCTAAAAGATGGCAGGCACAAGCAAAGGGAAAGACATGGTTAAAAGCGGAGAGGACAGCAAAAGGCAAAGCAAAGAACTCGTCCTCAGAATGACCAAGGACAACGACATCAAGTTCATCAAGTTGTGGTTCACCGATATCCTGGGCATGCTCAAGAGCTTTACAATCACGGTGAAAGAACTGGAAGGCGCACTGGAGGAAGGAATGGGCTTCGACGGTTCCTCGATTGAAGGTTTCGCCCGCATCGATGAAAGCGACATGACTGCTTTGCCCGACCCCAACACTTTCCAGATACTCCCATGGGTACCCCGACAAAACGCCGTAGCCCGAATGTTTTGCAACATTATGATGCCCGAAGGAGAGCCCTTCCAGGGCGACCCAAGGTATATCTTGCAGAGAAATCTGAAACGAGCCGCCGACATGGGCTATACCTTCTATGTGGGGCCTGAGCTGGAGTATTTTTACTTTCAGGACGCAAAAGGAACCGTTCCGTTGGATCAGGGGGGTTACTTCGACATGACCACCCAGGACGCTGCCATCGACCTGAGAAGAGAAACCGTCATTACTCTGGAGAAGATGGGCATTGGCGTTGAGTATTCCCACCACGAGGCTGCCCCCAGCCAGCACGAAATAGACATGTGCTACACCGACGCTCTCGCCATGGCCGACCACGTGATGACCTATCGGCTGGTGGTCAAGCAAATCGCCCTGAGCCACGGCGTATACGCTACCTTCATGCCCAAGCCTGTTTTCGGCATCAATGGCAGCGGCATGCACGTGCATCAGTCGCTCTTTCAGGACGGAAAGAACGCCTTCTTTGAGAGGGAAGCCCCTTACAGCCTCTCCAAAACAGCCAGGCGCTATATAGCAGGTTTGATGAAACATGCGCCCGAAATCACCGCCGTCACCAACCAGTGGATTAATTCCTACAAAAGGCTGGTTCCCGGATACGAAGCCCCGGTATATATCTCCTGGGCGCGGCGCAACAGGGCCGACATGATACGTGTCCCGGGATATAAGCCGGGCCAGGAAAATGCCACCAGGGTGGAAATTCGCTCTCCCGACCCCGCCTGCAATCCCTATCTCGTCTTCAGCATACTGCTGGCGGCCGGCCTCGAAGGCATTGAGAAAGAGTACGAACTCCCCGACCCCATCGAAGAAAACGTGTACACCATGAGCGAGGAAGAGCGGAAGGACAGGGGAATAGAAACTCTGCCTTCCAGTCTCCTGGAAGCCATTCAGTTAACTGAGAAAAGCGACCTCGTGCGTAAAACTCTGGGAGACCACCTCTTCGAGGCCTTCATCAGGAACAAGAAGATCGAGTGGGATCAGTACCATACTCAGGTAACCGAATACGAGCTTAACAAAAGCCTGCCGACATTGTAAGAAAGATGTACTTTGCCATGCAGGAAGGAGCTAGCATGCACAGATTGCGAATCGGCATGGCTCAGATCAACACCACCGTAGGTGATTTTGAAGGTAACACCTGGAGGATACTGGAGGCTATCGACAGGGCCAGATCTCTCAATGTCGATCTCCTCACCTTCCCCGAACTCGCCATTTGCGGATATCCTCCGGAGGACCTTCTCTTCAAACCACAGTTTATCGAGGAGAATCTCCATTCCCTGGAGAAAGTAATCAATAGCTCCTCCAAACTCACCATCGTAGTTGGTTTCGTCGATGCCAAAGACGACATCTACAACGCCGCAGCGGTAATCCACGACGGCAAGCTCGTCGGCGTGTATCACAAAATATACCTGCCCAACTACGGCGTCTTCGATGAGAACCGCTATTTTCGAGCTGGCAACGAATGCCCAGTTTACATCATTGCCGGCGTTGGCGTCGGCATCAACATCTGCGAGGATATCTGGTACGAGGCAGGGCCTGCTACGGTACAGGCCCATTCCGGAGCTGAGGTCATAGTAAACATAAGCTCCTCTCCCTACCATTTCGGCAAGGGGGACTTCCGGGAAAGAATGCTGGCGACCCGCGCCTCGGACAACGCCGCCATCGTGGTGCACAACAACCTGGTGGGAGGACAAGATGAACTGGTCTTCGACGGCAACAGCATGGTGCTCGACGAGAAAGGACAGCTGTTAGCAAGAGGCAAACAATTCGAAGAAGACATGGTAGTCGCCGACCTCGACGTCGAGTC
Source organism: Dehalococcoidia bacterium (assembly GCA_021162545.1). Taxonomy (GTDB): domain Bacteria; phylum Chloroflexota; class Dehalococcoidia; order GIF9; family AB-539-J10; genus M55B177. The sequence continues at coordinate 61,853 of JAGGYM010000060.1, forward strand.
CGTCTTTCGCACGCGCCTTCACGACCCCAGATGGAGAAAGAGGATGCCCCTTCTGGACGAGCGGGAGTGGAGCAAGACCAAACTGATAGTATCCCAAGCGCTTCATGGTAGCCCGAAGCACCCCTTACCGCAAAGACAGCTTCAGGTACGCGGCCTTCCCAGGGAAATATATGACGCTCTGGTACTGGGTACGCACGACTACGTTAGCAAAAACGGCTTTAGCAAGGTTATCATCGGACTCTCCGGTGGAGCCGATTCCGCACTGGTGGCTGCCATTGCAGTCGATGCCCTGAGCAACTCAAACGTGCTCGGCGTGGCGATGCCTTCAAGGTACACTTCCCGGACCAGCACATCAGATGCCGAGTTGCTGGCCCGGAACCTGGGCATCAAGCTATTGACTATTCCTATAGAGAAAGCCTTCCAGGCTTATCTTGAGATGCTGGCCAGAGAATTTGCCGGGACGGAACCCGGTGTAACCGAGGAAAACCTTCAAGCCCGCATCAGGGGCAACATCCTCATGTCACTATCCAACAAGTTCGGTTGGCTCGTTCTCACCACGGGCAACAAGAGCGAAACCGCTACCGGTTATACCACGCTCTACGGAGATATGGCCGGCGGCTTCGCTGTGATAAAGGACGTACCCAAAACCATGGTCTATGAGCTGTCAAGCTATCGAAACTCGATAGCAGATTCAGAATTGATACCATCCTCCATCATAGACAAGCCTCCTTCAGCTGAACTGCGACCGGAGCAAAAAGATATCGATTCACTGCCACCATATGAACTGCTTGACCCGATTTTAACCGCCTATGTTGAAGAGGATAAGAGCGTCGAGCAAATTATCGCCATGGGATTCGAACCCGAGGTAGTGCGGCAAGCTGCACACCTGGTGGATGGCAGCGAGTACAAACGCCGCCAGGCCCCCCCCGGTATTAAGATAACCCCCAGGGCCTTCGGAAGAGACAGAAGATTGCCTCTGACAAACTGGTTCAAATGACAATAATATTGGGAGAGAAAACGAAGAATAAACAAAGGGGCCTTCCCCCTCTTAAAGAAATAGCTCAATTTACCAGGCGGCTTCTCCAGAGCCAGCAAAAACCACCTGGAGCAGGGAAACATATAAGTTGATAACTGAACGCCAAAATTACGATTCAAGGAGCATTTCCTGATGCACGAAGGTTGTGCCGTCGTCGGGATATTTTCCCGCGAAATGGATATCAGCCGGACTTCTTTCTTCTCCCTTTTTAGCCTCCAGCACCGGGGACAGGAAAGCAGTGGCATTGCCGTAAGCGATGGTCACAACATAAGAAAACACACGGGTAACGGACTGGTTTCTCAGGTATTCACAGAATACGAGCTCGACCGGCTCAGGGGACATATCGGCATCGGGCACAATCACTATTCAACTACGGGGACAAACAGGCTATTCAACGCCCAGCCAATCACCGTCGGGTCGGGAACTTCAACGCTGGCACTGGCACACAACGGCAACATTGTCAACGCCGAACCCCTGCGCGATGAGTTAACTGAACTCGGTTATAATTTCCACACATCCACCAATTCCGAAGTCATTGGCAACCTCATCCTGTCCTCTCCCGGCAATAGCCTCGAGGAAAAAATAAGACACGCCATGCGGCGGCTCGAGGGAGCTTACTCCATGACCATCATGAGCAAAGACAAACTCATCGGAGTACGAGATCCAATGGGCATACGCCCCCTCTGCCTTGGCACCATCGATAACGGCTGGATAATTGCCTCGGAAAGCTGCGCTCTGGACCAGGCAGGTGCTCAATTTATCGAAGAGATCGAGCCCGCGGAGATTGTGGTGATTGACGATGACGGCAAGAGCTCCTTTAAACAAAAAGGCAAGCGCAAGGCTTTGTGTATCTTCGAATACATTTACTTTGCCCGCCCCGATAGCGTCATCTCAGGCAAGCTGGTTTACCAAGCCAGAGAATCCATGGGGGCAATGCTGGCTCAGGAATACCCCGTTGATGCCGATCTGGTCATGGGGATCCCAGATTCAGCCACTGCAGCCGCCATCGGCTATTCACGGACCTCCGGCATCCCTTATTGCGAAGGGCTGTTAAAAAACCGTTATGTCGGACGAACCTTTATCCAGCCCGACCAGAGAATGAGAGACCTGGGAGTCCAGATGGAATTTAATCCTCTCTCCCGGATAATCTCAGGAAAGCGGTTAGTGGTCGTCGATGACAGCATCGTCCGAGGAACTACCACACCCCACGTAATCAATTTGCTGAGGAAAGGCGGCGCCAGAGAGATTCACCTCCGCATCTGTGCCCCCCCCCTTTGCCATCCCTGCTTCCTGGAAGTAGATATGGCCAGCGAATGGGAACTTATTGCTGCTCAGATGCCCGTCCCACGGATCAGAGAATACCTGGGCGCTGATTCTCTTGGTTACCTCAGCCTCGACGGCCTGATTCACGCTACGGGACTGCCTGAAGATATTTTTTGTCTTGCGTGCCTCAATGGAGAATACCCCCTCCCTACCCAAATAGCTTTGGGCAAGCTGACCATGGGAAAATAGCAAAATTGCTCAGCGGGCAAAGGAAGAGTTAAGAGCAACCTCACAAATTCAAGGCACGGACTGCAAATGGCGCTGGCTTTCAGATAGAGGAGGAAAGAGACATCAAAATCGGAGTTTTAGCCCTGCAGGGCTCATTCATAGAGCATATACGCATCATACAAGGGCTGGGAGCAACAGCTGTTCCTGTTCGCTTGCCCAAGCAGCTCAGCGGATTGGATGGTCTTATCATGCCCGGAGGCGAGAGCACCACCATCCTCAAATTAATGCAAAAATTCAACCTGGCCATCCCCCTGAAGGAACTGGCCCGATCGGGATTGCCCATTTGGGGAACATGTGCCGGCATGATTTGCCTGGCCAAAGGAGTTTACAACGGCATGGAGGGACTGGCCGTCATGGACATGTCGGTCAAGCGCAATGCCTTCGGGAACCAGATAAACAGCTTCGAATCCAATCTGCCAATCCCCCCTCTGGGGGACGAGCCATTCCCCGCCGTTTTCATTCGCGCTCCCTTTATCGAAAGGGCCGGCCCCCGGGTGGAAATCCTGGCCAGATTGCCGGAAGGAACTGCCGTAGCTGCCAGGCAAGGAAAATTACTGGCCACTGCCTTCCACCCCGAATTCACCAGTGACCTAAGAGTGCACAGCTATTTCTTGAAAATGGCCACCTCTCCGGAGCGAAGACAATGAGAAGATGCAACTTACCGTTCAGCTTTTGAGGCAGGGATAGTATAATACTCCAGAGATTCCAGGGGAACTTAAAGGAGCAGAGCACAATTTGGAGACAGAAACTAAAATAATAGCCATTCTCAAGGTTCTGAGCGAATCCTCTGAACCGGTAGGGTCAGTAACCATCGCCAGAGAACTCGAGCGCTATGGCATTTCCCTGAGCGAGAGAGCCATACGCTACCACTTGAGATTAACGGACGAGCGCCATTACACCCAACCGCAGGGACGAGACGGCAGGGCAATAACCCCCGAAGGGCTCGAGGAGCTCAAGATAGCGCTGGCTGCCGAGCAGGTGGGATTCATACTCGATAAACTCGACCTGCTGACCTTCCAAACCACCTTTGATCCCGAAAAGCGAGAGGGGCTACTTCCCATAAATACCTCTTTGTTCGACAAGAATCAGTTCAGAAAAGCGCTGACTGCCATGGAGAAAGCCTTCAAGGCGGGATTCTGCGTCAGCGAGCTGGTGGCTATAGCCTCCGAAGGAGAAAAACTTGGTTCTGTTATCGTGCCAAAGGGAAAAATCGGACTGGCCACCATTTGCAGCCTGGCAATAAACGGAGTGATGCTCAAGGCCGGCGTGCCCATAAGGCCCATACTGGGAGGGGTGCTTGAACTCAGAGATACCAGGCCAAGGCGCTTCGTCTCCATAATCAACTATGCCGGCACATCTGTCGATCCCTCGGAGCAATATATCCGCGCCAAGATGACCAGCGTCAGCGAAGTTGCCAGGACCGGCAACGGGAATATACTGGCCAGCTTCCGTGAGATACCAGCCCCATCAAGAGCAATTGTCAACAAAAAAATCGCCCTGCTCAAAGAATCCGGGGTCAACGGAGTTTACCTTCTGGGTAACACCAGTGAACCCATTTGCCAAATCAGGGTGGGATTGAATCGAGTTGGCATGCTACTCCAGGGAGGATTGAATCCAGTGGCAGCAGCAGTTGAAGCAGGAATCGAAGTCGAAAACGTAGCTGAAAGTGGACTCATCGACTTTCAGCAGCTGGTTAGTTTTTGGACCCTTCAAGATTGAGTCTCCGCCGGGCCAGGTGAATTTCCCTCCGCAGCTCATAATCATCCCTGCCATCGCAAACGGCACCACGGGGGTGAAAATAGTGCTACAATAACAAACAGATGAGTAACGGACCGGCAAAACTGGCTTTGTTTCCCTTAACCTCAGAGTTGAACGATGGCGGCCACCTCTGCGTGGGCGGTTGTGACGTTATCTCCCTTGCCCATGAATTCGGCACTCCCCTGTACCTTTTCGACGAATACACTATCCGCCACAAATGCCGTGAATTCAAAAGCGAATTCTCCAGATATTTCTCCGATGCCTCGATCCTCTATGCCTCCAAGGCCTTCCTCAACAAGGCTCTGGCCCGCATTATCAAAGAGGAGGGGCTGGGACTCGATGTCGTCTCCGGAGGAGAACTCTACATCGCCCGTGCCGTAGATTTCCCCATGGACAAAGTCTATTTTCACGGTAACAACAAGACGCCGCAAGAACTGGAGATGGCCCTGGAGTGGAATATCGGACGGGTGGTTGTGGACAACTTTTACGAGATCGACTTACTCAACAGGCTGACAAAAGAAAGAGGGATACAGCAAGATGTTCTGCTTCGGCTCACCCCCGGAGTCGACCCCCACACCCACCAGCACACCACGACGGGAACGCTGGACAGCAAGTTCGGTTTCCCCATAAGCACGGGACAGGCAGGAGAAGCGGTGCGGCAGGTTATGTCAAGTTCTAATCTGAACCTCCGTGGCCTGGCCTTCCACCTGGGCTCCCCCATCTTCGAGGCACAACCATATGAACTGGCGGCAGAAATCGTGCTCCGCTTCGCCCGGGAAATGGAGGGGAAATACAGCTTCAGTGCAAGTGAGCTCGACATCGGCGGCGGCTTTGCCGTGCAGTACACCAGGGAAAAGGAAGCGCCCGACATAGCTCACTATGCTCAAACCATCAGCAAGAGGGTGAACGAACTCCTCTCAGAGCTGAAACTGGGACGCCTGCAGCTCATCGCCGAGACGGGAAGGGCGATCGTCGCCCAGGCAGGAGTAGCTTTGTATACTGCAGGTGCGATAAAGGATATACCTGACGTGAGAAAATACGTGTGCGTCGACGGTGGCATGAACGATAATGTGCGCCCTCCTCTCTATGGAGCAAAATACGAAGCCCTGGTAGCCAACAGGGCTTCAGAGGAAGAAGACGAGCTGGTAACTATAGCCGGCAAGCTGTGCGAGTCGGGTGATGTGCTGGTCCGGGATGTCAAGCTGCCTTCAGTCACCTCCGGCGATATAATTGCCATCCCCGTCTGTGGGGCTTACTCCCTTTCCATGGCAAGCAATTATAATGCCATCCCGAGGCCCGCCATAGCAATGGCGCGAGAAGGCAAGGCACTCCTCATCAGACAGAGGGAAAGCTACCAGAACCTGGTAGCTTTAGATACTTAAATGTGGCAGGTCATCGGACAGGACAGAATCCTGGCCCTCTTGAAACACAGTTTCAAGGAAGGACACGTAAGTCACGCCTATCTTCTATCAGGACCGGACCATGTAGGCAAGAAAACCCTGGCTCTAAACATGGCCCAGGCTCTAAATTGCAGTAACTCTGAACCGCCCTGTGGTCACTGTCATTCCTGCCTCACCATCGCCGCAGGCAAGCACGCCGACGTCATTTCCCTTGACCTGGATTCCCAGCTGGATTTGAGTGTCAGGCCGAAGCAAAACGCGAGAACGGAGATCAGCATCGACGACATGCGGGAGCTCCACCACAAAGCCAACTTCCCCCCCTATGAAGGCAAATACAAGATTTTCATCGTAGATAACGCCGAGTTTCTGTCTGCCGAAGCGGCTAACTCCATACTCAAGATACTGGAAGAGCCTCCCCTCCACGTAGTATGGCTTCTGCTGGTCAACAGCGAGGCACACATTCTGCCCACCATTGTTTCTCGATGCCAGAGGCTGGAATTAAAACCCATGCCGCCCGGCCAAATACAACATGTGCTCACCACGGACTACCAGGTCGATCCCGGCAAAGCGACTCTCCTGGACAGGTTAAGCCACGGATGCCCCGGGTGGGCGTTATCTGTCCTGTCAGACGAGGAGTTGCTGGAACAGCGCTCTTCCAGGATATCTCAACTGTCTCCTCTGATAGCCACCAACCTGAACCGGCGCTTCGCTTACGCCCAGGAACTGGCCTCACAGTTCAGCCGCAACCGCAGGTCAACTGCCGAGACAATCACGACATGGCTTGACTGGTGGCGAGATTTATTGCTCACCAAAGGCGATTGCAAAAAACACATCACTAATATAGACTACGAAGCGGTTCTGGAAAAACAAGCTGCGGCGTTAAGCCTGGACGAGATCAGGGATTTCTTGACTAATTTGCGCACTATAGACGAGAAAATTCACAAGAACGTTAACCCTCGCCTGGCCCTGGAATGGTTAATGCTCAGTTTGCCCAGAAAAGAGATTGCTCATGACTAAGATAATCCAGGTCAGCCTGCTCCCCAGGGGAACTCTGTTTTACTGTGATGCCGGTGACATATCCCTGGAGGAAGGTGATTACGTCATACTGCTGGATTCCGCAGAGGATGCCAAGATAGCCAGAGTCAAATTCCTTGAGGTTCAGACTCCGGCAGATGAATTAACCGGCCCCATCATGAAAGTATTGCGTCGAGCTGAGCCGGAGGATTTAACCGAGGACAGGCAGCGAGGAGAAGCAAAAGCGCTGGCCAGATGCAGGGAACTGGCAACCAACCTTAATCTGAAAATGAAACCCCTGGCCGCTCGCTACGATATGGAAAGACACCAGTTCACCATATTCTTCCGAGCCGAGGATAGAATTGATTTCCGGGAATTGGTGCGCAAACTACGCCAGTCCTCAAAAGCTAGAGTTGAGTTGAGGCAAATAGGCCCCAGAGATGAAGCCAAGTTGCTGGGAGGCATCGGCAAATGCGGGTATCCCCTGTGCTGCCAGGGACACCTGCGCGATTTTGCCGCGGTATCCATTAAGATGGCCAAGGAACAGGGAGTAGCCTTGAATCCTTCCAAGATCTCAGGCCTGTGCGGGAGGCTGCTTTGCTGTCTGTCATACGAAAGTACGAATTATCCCTCAGCCAAAAAGAGAAAATCGCAACTGGAGAAGAAAACTCCCCACACTGAAGGCAAGGCCAATACGAAAAACACGCCAGGTAAAAATAGCGCCTGAGCGCCTATCCCTTATCGAAAAACCTTGACTGGAAAGGCAGGTACCTGAGCCATTCGCTGTGAGCGTCCAGAAGACGAAAGGGGACATAGAAACCATTGTTCCTAGGGGCTCCGGGGCTGCACAGCAATTTCATTCCCGCCTCCTCTGGCGTGCGACCCCCCTTGCGTCGATTACATGAAGAACAGGCACTAACCACGTTTTCCCAGGTATGTTCCCCCCCATTCCTCCGGGGAATGATGTGGTCCAGAGTAAGGTCCTTCCCCTTCTTACCACAGTACTGGCATACATACCGGTCACGGTTAAAAACCTCCCCCTTGGTCAACTTCCTCTGGCGGCGAGGGCGGTGAACCATCTTATCAAGCCGTATTACCGATGGAATCTCAAAAACGCGGGTAATGGAATGGATTTCCCCCCTGCTGTTTTCCACGATCTCGGCTCTCCCTCCCAGAACCAGTACCACTGCCCGACGCGTTAGACAGATGTTGACAGGCTCATAACCCTGATTAAGCACTAGTACCGGGTCATTTATCATGGTTAAAATCCTGAAATTATTTCTACCCATTTTAGCAATCGTTTTCCCTAATTTCAATGAGCAGCAGAACCGGCAATGCCACCCCTTTTCCTCATCATTGCACGGGTAATCAGGGCAACGCCTGTTGCTTTTCAAACACCACCCTGATAATATAATCCCATAGTCTCAAGAGCAGACCATAGATAAGGAGGTGGAGAATGCGGATAAGCAGCACGTGGCTGGGAGTGGTAGCCCTTGTTTTCGGCATCATGATACTGGCCTTTCCTGCGTTGTTGAACTGGCTGGTGGGAATCTTTCTCATCGTAATTGGAGTGCTTGTCATCCTGAGAAAGTTTTAAGGTCACATAGCGCAAAGGAGGTAAAGTCATCATGCAAATAGCAGGACTGGCCATGGGCATCTTAGCCCTCATCTTCGGAATCGTGGTCATAATTTTTCCCAAGATTCTCAACTACCTGGTGGGCATCTATTTGATTATAGTTGGAGTGGTAGCCATAATCGCAGCCGTATAGGTTCGTACAGGCTAAAGAAGAAACCTGAAGCCCCGCTTGCCGATCGCCGGCAGGGTGGACCTTTTGTGGAGATGAAGATATGAAAAAGATATTATTCCTGTTACTGGTGACCGCCGGAATCCTGATAATGGTTGCCGGCTGTACTCCCCCAACTCCAACCCCAACCCCGGCACCCCCTGCCAACCAGCCCCCGGT
>JAGGYM010000029.1 GCA_021162545.1 Dehalococcoidia bacterium
GTCAACACATAGCCGTGTTCCTTGATCTCATCGGTAGTGGCGCTTTTACAGAAGCCAGGCACATCCTCATATTCACCGGCATCTTTCTCTCCGCGCCAGGCATGGTAGGTCATGGCGATCTTGTCAATCTCTTCTTCAGAGAAATCCCTGTGGATTCGGTCGATGAGTGCACCCATCTTGCGCGCATCGATGAAAAGCGTGCGCCCACTCCGGTTGCGGAACTTGCCGTTCTTCTTGTTCCGAGCCACAAACCAGAGGCACACCGGAATCTGCGTCGTGTAAAAAAGCTGGCCAGGCAGTGCAATCATGCAGTCCACCAGGTCCGACTCAACGATGCTTCTGCGTATTTCTCCTTCGCTTGAGGTGTTGGTGGACATTGACCCGTTGGCCATAACGAATCCGGCAACGCCCGTTGGCGACAGGTGATGGATGAAGTGCTGAATCCAGGCATAATTGGCATTGTTCACCGGCGGGATGCCGTGTTTCCACCGGGCGTCTTCCCGCAACCGTTCACCACCCCAGTCACTCATATTGAAGGGCGGGTTAGCGAGGAGGAAATCGGTGCGGAGGTCTTTGTGCAGGTCGTTGTGAAAACTGTCCGCGTGCTGCCCTCCAAGGTTAGCGTCGAGCCCCCGGATGGCCAGGTTCATCATGGCCAACCGCCAGGTTGTGGGGTTGGATTCCTGCCCGTAGATTGCGATATCGCCCAGCCGGCCGCCGCGTTCCTCAACAAAACGCTCGCTCTGGACGAACATTCCGCCCGAACCACAGCAGGGGTCGTACACACGGCCCTTATACGGCTCAATCATTCTGACGAGCAGCTTGACCACGCACCGAGGCGTGTAGAACTCGCCGCCGCCCTTGCCTTCCGCTGCAGCGAAGCGACCGAGGAAATACTCGTACACACGGCCGAGGATGTCCTTTGAGCGGGATTCATCGTCCCCAAGGCCGATCTTGCTGATGATATCGATAAGTTCGCCCAGGCGGTATTTGTCCAGCGACGAGCGGGCATAGTCCTTGGCCAGAACGCTCTTGAGCTTCGGGTTCTCTTTTTCAATGGCCACCATGGCATCATCAATAAGTTTGCCGATGGTGGGCTGCTTGGCGCTGGCCTGCAGCTTGGCCCAGCGGGCTTCCTTCGGGACCCAGAAGATATTGACGGCGGAATACTCTTCACGGTCTTCAGGGTCGCTGTATTCAGTATCCCTGGTCGCCTCCAGTTGCTTGTACTTGGATTGAAAGGCGTCGGAGATATACTTCAGAAAAATCAAACCGAGAACCACATGCTTATACTCGGAGGCGTCCATATGCCCCCGGAGCTTGTCAGCCGCAGCCCACAATTGATTCTCAAAGCCGAGATTGGCACCGTTGTTGGGCTTGCTCATTTGTCGCCTCCGGACAGCTTCAGTTTCTCCTGCCTGATCATCCTGGCGCAGAAATTGCCGAACTGCACCTTGGCCAGCTTGGACGGCTTTACCTGATCATTTTGCCATCGGTTCACGGTGGCAAAGCTGATACCAAGCTCTCGAACCAGATTCTCCTGACTCAAGGCCAACTGCCTTCGGACTTCCTTTCCACGGCAATCATTGTACCCCTGCCGCCAAACTTGGGCAATAGCCCGTGGTTGTGAATACCTGCTCTTTTTCACTGCAACTGGTACAGAAGGGGGGGGAAAATACATAGGGCTGGAACTTACTCTTAACAACATGCCCGAACTTTGGGGATCATCTCAGGATGCCACATCCACTCAAAAACATAACTGCTAAAACCAAGGGTGTGCGTAAAGTTCGCATCAGGTACCACCTCCCTTTTGTTTTTTGTTTAGCTTTGAGCTATAGCTGTTAAACTGGCGTTAATTTGGCGTTAAAATGTTTAGGCATGGTTGGGGCACTAAGGTATTTTAGCTACAAAACAGGGTTTTCCTCACTGACACAAAGAAGCTAATTTGAACGTAAAATGACTGTTCGACATTTTAGCTTAGAATTATAAGACCGCTGCTCTATCCTTTGAGCTACAGGGGCACGCTATCGTGAAACTCACCACTTTGATGTCCGAGACACCCCTGCTGGTAGTACCTCGCCAAGAACGCTACAGCCTCCTCCTGCATCACACTTATTATATGCGAATACGTGTCCATGGTAAAGGCCACGCTCGCATGACCTAGATCCTTCGAGATAACTCTTAGCTCCACGCAACAATATGGGTGGATGGCGTCGGCCGCAATAAGGTTGAGGTTACAGTGCCTGGTAGCTTATCAATTGTGGTCGTGGTTGAGGGCGCAAGGACACAAGAACAAAGCTCGCTGCCACGCAGAACCTGCTCTTAACAACCTGTCCAAATTTCGGGGGCCACCTCACTTCCTGGGGAACCGGTATCTTCGGCATGGCATCCGTTTTAATCGTCCCTTTCGCCTGTACTCCGTTATTAGTCGTGATACCTGTGATCGGGAATAGCCCGTAATCCTCTCGATGTATCGCCGTATCACTCCCTTCTCCACTCTTTTAAGCCTGTGACAGCTAAACCTTATCAGCACTGCCTCTATCCAATTGTATTTTTCTCCTATAGATAGCGCTTAGAAATCAAGTGCCTCACTCCTCCCAGGAATTGCTTGACCTGTTCGACTGTTTGTAAATTTCTATCGTTCATCATCAGTCGCATGCCCCAATCATAAACGAGTTGCCTCTTCTCCCAGGCTCATCTTGTATCGGAAGAGACTTGGTCTTGAAGATTTTTATAATTTTTGGTAGAATTCTATCGTTTGATTTGCAATAGGACGTGTGGATAGTGGATAAAGGTTTATTGATTGCCATAAGTGAAGCCAGCCGTGTGCTTGGTGTTAGCGAGGTGACTCTGCGGCAATGGACGGATGAAGGAAGGGTAAAGGCTTTCATTACCCCTGGTGGACATCGCAGGTATTCGAAGGGTGAGTTGCTAAAGCTTATAGGTTCCCCTCAGCATGGAATTAAAGAGGTGATTGAAAAGATGGAGCTTAGTCCATCATTTCATCTCCAAATCGCACAAGAAAAATTTGCTCAAACATCCTGGTATAAGAAGCTCGACGTGGATTCCAGAAGGGAGCTAGGGATCTATGGCAGAAAGATTCTCAATTTGGCTATTGCTTATGTAGCTAAGCCGAGGAAAAGGGATGAAACTTTGCAGCTTGGCCGAGAACTCGGGTATGAACTGGGGGAAAAGTTGGCAAGCTTAGGGCTTTCACTCAGCGACTCCTTAGAAGCTTTCCTTTGGCACCGAAGCCCTGGAATGAATGTGATTGCGGGGCTTACAAAAGGTGGAGGGGCATTAAGTCGAAAGGTAGTTAATCTCATTCCATCTGTGAACCACCTTCTGGATGAGATTTTGCTTTCACTGGTAAAAGCATATCAAGATTATCGAGACGAAGGGAAGGTTTGAAAATATTGGTTGTGAATGGGACTCTTATAATTTAGAAGAGTCCCAAAGTTTAGTTATAAGGGATATGGTGAAAGCTAGGTGATATCAATTTCAAGACTACTATGTAACGGAGTGGGGCCGAGTGATGCTTTACGTTATAACAGAGGATGCCATGAGCGTCCTATTGTAGTCTGGAATTGCACCAGAAAGTGTAACCTTCATTGTGTTCATTGCTACTTTAGTGCAGGAGACCAAAGGCCATCTACAGTTATTAGCACTGAGGATAGCAAAAATTTCATTCGCGACCTGGCCGATTTCGGGGTGCCTGTATTGTTGTTCTCCGGAGGTGAGCCCTTGCTCAGGGAGGATATCTTCGAACTAGCAGATTTCGCTGTAGAGCAAGGAATAAGAACTGCTCTCTCAACTAATGGCACCCTGATTACTGGAGAAGAGGCTGAGAAAATACGCAGCACAGGCTTTGCAGAGGTAGGGATTAGCCTGGATGGTATCGGCTCAACCAATGACCGTCTCCGTGGCAAAAAAGGTGCTTATGAAGCAGCTTTACAGGGTATCCGAAACTGCGTTGCGTTGGGGCTAAGAGTATCACTGCGTTTCACTATTACTCGCTCTAATTACATGGAAATTCCCTCCATTTTCGACCTTGTGGAGCGAGAGGGTATAGCACGAGTCTGCTTTTATCACTTAGCCTATGTGGGCAGGGCAAGTAACTTCAGTAAACATGACTTGAGCCATTCTGAAACGAGGGCAATAGTAGACCTCATCTGCGAACACACTGTAGACCTTTATCAACGGGGGATACCAAAGGAAGTTCTTACTGTAGGTAATCATGTCGATGGCATTTATCTATATCTTAAATTGAGGAAGCACGACCCGAAGCAGGCTGAGCATGTATTAGCTTTGCTTCGAACTAATGGCGGCAACCAATCAGGTGTTGCCATAGGGGCGGTCGATGAGTTAGGCAATGTTCACCCAGACCAATTCTGGCAGCATTACTCCTTAGGCAACGTACGCCAAAGAAGATTCAGTGATATCTGGTTGAATACCTCAGACCCGATAATGGCGGGGCTCAAGAATCGCAAAAGGCTACTTAATGGCCGTTGTGCTCGATGCCAGTATCGTGACCTTTGTAATGGCAACCTGCGTGTACGAGCTGAAGCGGTTTTCGACGATGTTTGGGCTCCCGACCCGGCATGCTATCTAACCGACAACGAAATTGGGTTAAATGATTAAGATTGAGGATATTGACAAAAAGTTGCTTAACCTCGTTCAAGTAGAGTTTCCTTTGAGCCGAGAACCATTTCGGGCTTTAGGGCTGCGATTAGGTACCAGCGGCAACGAAGTGCTCCCCCATATTGAGAGGCTGAAAACAGCAGGAATCATTCGCCAGATAGGCCCTGTCTTTGATACTAAGAGGATTGGCTATCAGACTACTTTGGTGGGGATGCGGGTGGAGCCAGCTAAATTGCCCTATGCAGCGCAAGTCATTAAAGTGCATCCCGGGGTAAGTCATGGTTATGAACGAGGCCACGATTTCAATTTCTGGTTTACCCTAACCATGCCTGACAGGGCTGGTATAGAGAGTGAGTTGCAGGGGTTAGGCACTGAGATAGAAGCCAAAGCTATTTTGAACTTACCTGCGTTAAGAGTCTTCAAAATAGGGGCATTTTTTGACCTCGTTGGTGATAACTGGTCTATGCCAGATACCAATTCCAACTGTGCCACCGCTTCCCATAAAGACTCAAACTTATCTCTTGAAGACAGGGCAGTGATTAATGAGCTGCAACAAGACCTTCCCTTGACTGAGAAACCATTTGAGTCTATGGCAGCACGCTTAGAAATGGATGTAAACGATTTTCTAAACCGGTGTCAATTTCTCAAGCAACGTGGAATCATGCGACGCTTCAGCGCTTCGGTAAGGCATGGCAGCTTGGGATTTGCGGCAAACGCGATGGCTTGCTGGAAAACTCCACCGAGCATGGTGGAAAACGCGGGCAAAAAGATAGCGATGCTGCAAGAGGTGAGCCATTGTTATGAAAGAAGGACAGATACATTATGGCCCTACAATCTTTTTGCCATGATTCATGCCGATAAAAAGCAGACCTGTCGGGATATAGCTAAAAAATTATCCCGAGAGATTGGGCTTGATGAATATGTGTTGCTTTTCAGCACTAAAGAATTTAAGAAAGTGAGAATCAAGTATTTAGTATGAAACGCAACCAGTTATTCTCACATTATCCCATCTTCCTGAATGTCTGGGGGAAGAAGTGTGTTGTGGTAGGTGGAGGCGCAGTTGCCCTACGTAAGACAGAGGCACTCCTAAAACATGGTGCCCAAGTGGAGGTTATCAGTCCTGTTCTCTGTTCCAAGCTGAATCAGTTGGTGGAGAAGAAGGCAATATGCTGGCGTCAGAAAGATTACCATGCAGGAGATTTAGAAGGTGCCTTACTGGCTGTGGCTGCAACTGATGATATTGAAACAAATGAAAGAGTTGCTAAAGGGGCAAGACAAGAAAAGATATTAGTCAATGTGGCAGATAACTTGCAGAGCTCGGATTTTATCATCCCATCGTATTTTAATCGCGGTGATATCACTATCGCCGTTTCTACTTCGGGCAAGAGCCCCGCACTGGCACGCAAGCTCCGAAGCCAATTAGAAGAGGAACTTGGAGACGAATATGCGTTGCTGGCTTCAATGGTCGGCGAAGTACGTTCCACGCTTAATCAATCTGGAGTTAGTGTGGATGGTAATACATGGCAGAAAGCTTTGGATATGGATTCACTGCTTGACTTATTGAGAGCTGGGCGAGATCAAGAAGCAAGGGATGTTTTGGTCAACAACTTGAAGGTTCAAGAACAAAGTAAACCATGAAAAGGTTGGTTGGAATGCACTTTTATGTGGTAGGCGTAAATCATTGTACAGCACCAATCGATATCAGAGAAAGACTGGCAATAAGCACTAACCAACTTCCTGATGCACTGGCTTCGCTTTGCAATTATGTTGTGGAAGGAATCATCCTTTCCACCTGTAATCGAACGGAAATTTATTCGTTGCATAATAGTATTTGCATCTCTAAACCACGCAGCGTGGACTTTCTGGAAGATTGGGCAAAAATATCTCGTGCTGACTTATCGCCGTTTATTTATATCCATCAAGACAAGGCAGCTATCGAGCACCTTTTCCGTGTATCTTCAGGGCTTGATTCTATGATTATTGGTGAGTTCGAAATATTAAGCCAGGTCAAGCAAGCTCTTGAAGAAGCAGAAAGGACCAGTTTAATAAGCTTACCTTTGTTAAATCTCTTCCGCGAGGCTGTTCGTGTCGGCAGACGTGTGCGAGTGGAGACAGGAATTAGCAGGAATGCCCTTTCAGTAAGCTCCATAGCAGTAGAGAGGGCGGTAAAAGTGTTGGGCAATCTTGACGAATGCAAGGTGCTTCTCATTGGCACTGGTGAAGCTGGCAAGTTGGCAGCCAAAGCGCTCAGGGAAAGAGGAACTCCTCAAATAGTTATAGTTAACAGGTCTTATGAAAAGTCCGCAGCATTGGCGGCAACCATGGGGGGTAAGGCGGTTGGCTTGAATAACCTCAGCAAGGAGTTGAATGCCTGTGACATAGTTATTAGTTGCACAGGAGCACCTCACTTAATTCTGGATTTTCGCGCTGTGGAAAGTGCAATGTGCGCTCGTCCCGATCGACCGCTGGTGATTGTTGATATAGCTGTCCCTCGAGATGTAGAACCTGAGGTAAAACAAATAAGCAAAGTTTTCCTCTGTGATATCGATGACCTTAGCCAGACCTCCGAGCTAAACCGCAAGAAAAGAGCAGGCGAAATGCAGGAAGCTGCAGAGATTGTAAAAGCTGAGATGGAGAGGTTTAGCTCCCGGTGTCATGACTTCGCAGTGACACCTATAATCAGTCGCGTGGTGAATAAAGCGGAGCAAATACGTCAGGCGCAGTTTGGCTTAACCTTGAAGAAATTACGGGGGTTATCTAAAGAGGAACGCGATAGCCTGGAAGCTATGAGCCAGGCGATAGTGCAGAAAGTGCTCCATGATCCCATATGCTGCCTCAAAAGAAATGCCAATAGAGAGGATTACATCTCTTTAGTCAATGAGCTTTTTGGACTTAAAGAGGAAGAACTAAAATGAAGGAGAGCATTGTTATCGGTTCCCGAAACAGCAAGTTGGCTCTAATTCAGGCTGAATGGGTGCTAAACAAGCTTAAAGAGGCTAACCCTGGCCTTAAAATAAGCCTGACAAAGATAAAGACCAGTGGTGACCGTGACGGTGCTACCCCGCTAGTTCGATTAGCAGGCCAGGGGGTGTTCGTGAAGGAACTGGAAGTAGCTTTGTTTAAAGATGAAATCGACCTTGCTGTGCATAGCCTTAAGGACATGCCTGTTGAAATTTCCCGCGATTTCTCGCTGGCAGCGGTAACGCCAAGAGTTGACCCCAGAGACGTTCTTGTTTCCAGGGCAGGAAAGCTTGCTGAGTTGGCTTCAGGCTCGATAATAGGTACGGGGAGCCCCAGGCGTGCTGTCCAATTATTCGCCTACCGGCCTGACCTCAAGGTGCACGAAATACGGGGAAACATTGATACTCGGCTACGGAAGGTATTCAATGGCGAATTCGACGGTGTCATCCTTGCCGCTGCAGCCTTAATACGCTCAGGTTGGGAGACGAAGATAACGGAATATCTCCCCGTAGACTATTTCGTGCCTGCAGTAGGACAGGGAGCATTAGGAGTAGAAATACGCTCCGAAGATAGGGGGGTAGGTATATTGGTTTCCCCCCTCAATCACAAACCAACCTGGCAAAGTGTGATTGCTGAGCGAGCGTTTTTACAGGCCCTTGGTGGCGGATGCCATACTCCCTTAACTGCCTTTGGCTCTGTATCTGGTAGCACTTTGAAGCTCATTGGCATGGTGGCTAATGACAGTGGTAACCGTATTTTGCGCTGCTCAGAAGAAGGAAGCGCTTTGTCTCCAGAACAGGTAGGAATTAAACTGGCACAAAAGATGATAGACATGGGAGCATCACAAATTTTGGAGGTGAAGGCTGGGTGAAAAGTGGTAAAGTTTACCTGGTTGGTGCCGGGCCAGGAGATCCAGACTTGATTACGGTAAAAGGCCTGGACTGCATCAAAAAGGCTGATGTCATTATCTATGATTACCTGATTGATGAGACTCTTCTCGATTCCACATGCCCTGACGTGGAAAGGATATATGCCGGTAAGTCCTCCAAATGTCATGCCAAAGAACAAGACGAGATAAACCAGCTAATGTTGGAGAAATCACGGCAGGGTAAAATAGTGGTGCGGCTCAAAGGAGGTGACCCCTTTGTTCTGGGGAGGGGAGGAGAAGAAGCCGAATTTCTAGCACAGCATAAAGTGCCTTTTGGAATAGTTCCAGGGGTTTCTTCGGCGACGGCTGTTCCCGCATATGCAGGTATTCCGCTGACCCATCGGTGTCTGGCGTCCTCCTTGGCAGTTGTCACTGGACATGAAGACCCTTCTAAGGAAACACGGAGCATCGCTTGGGAGAAGCTAGCTATAGGAGTCGATACTCTGGTTGTTCTTATGGGTGTGCATAATTTGACACACATAGTGGAGCAGCTAATCAAAAATGGGAGGTCACCCTCTACGCCGGTAGCTTTAATACGCCATGGCACCAAACAGGAGCAACAGACGATAGTGGGCAACTTAGAAAACATTATAGCCAAGGCTAGCGAAGTTAATTTTGAGCCACCCGCAGTAATAGTGGTCGGAGAGGTAGTTCGCATCCGAGAGCAGCTACGTTGGTTTGACGCTCAACCTCTTTTTGGCAAACGTATTCTGGTCACTAGAGCGCGCCATCAAGCCGGCTTATTGAGCAAGCTCTTACGAGAGCATGGTGCCCTGCCTGTAGAAATGCCTGTTATAAGGATTCAGCCAACGGCCAGCACTAAAAAATTAGACCAGGCCATTCGAAATTTGGAGAAATATCACTGGATAATCTTCACCAGTTCCAATGGGGTAGAGGTATTCTTCCAACGGCTGCACTCTTTAAATCTAGACGCATGCTGCCTTAAAGGTATTCGAATCGGTGCTATTGGTCCCGCCACTGCTAAAGCTCTGGAGATACGGGGCATACATGTTGATTATATTCCTGCGGAATATACCGGTAAGGGTATTGCTAGCGGACTTGGGGGGCAGGATATCGCCGGTTGTCGGATTTTACTACCCCGTTCTGCCATCTCGGACCGTGAATTGCCCCAGACCCTTGCCCAACTTGGGGCGGAGGTTCATGAGCTTGCGATATATGATGCTATCCTCGCTGCAGAGGCTGTTTCTCTGGGGAAACAGATGCTTTTGGCAAATGAAATTGATGTAATTACCTTTACCAGTCCTTCCACGGTTGTTAATTTGCTCACGCTGCTGGACGGGAGACGGGAAGTAATAGATAGGGCAAAGGTAGCTTGTATTGGCCCCAAGACAGCATCCAAGGCTGCCAAAGCAGGGCTGAGAATAGATATAATTGCCCAGGAAAGCACCATTCCCGGTCTGGTGGAAGCCGTGGAAGGATACTTCCAAAGGGACAGAAAGGAGGTCGAATGACTGGTTTTCCTCAGTTGAGGTTGCGCCGTTTGCGCCGTACAGAAGCGCTTCGAGCGTTAGTCAGAGAAACCCAAGTTGAAGTTGGAGACCTTGTATATCCTCTCTTTGTGGTACCTGGGAGCGGCGTCAGAGAGGAGGTGACTTCAATGCCGAGCATCTTTCGCCGCTCCATTGACCTGCTACCCCAAGAGACTGAGGATATTGCCAAGTTGGGAATACCAGCAATACTTCTCTTCGGGGTTCCAGAATATAAGGACGAACTTGGGACTTCAGCTTATCAATCTGAGGGGATTATCCAGCGAGCTGTACGCGCTATTAAGAAATCCGTGCCTGAGCTTATAGTGATTACGGATGTCTGCTTATGTGAATATACCAGCCATGGACATTGTGGTGTAGTGGAGGACAACTACGTTGATAACGACAAAACTTTGGAACTGCTTGCTAGAACAGCTATATCCCACGCAGAGGCTGGTGTCGACATAGTGGCGCCTTCAGATATGATGGATGGTAGGGTAAAGGCAATTCGGCAGGCATTGGATGAAAACGGTTTTCAGCATACCTTGATTCTCTCCTATGCAGCAAAATACGCCTCTGCTTTTTATGGACCCTTCCGTGAAGCAGCCGAATCTACACCCCAATGCGGTGACCGCAAGTCTTACCAGATGGACCCACCAAACTGGCGGGAGGCTTTACGCGAGGTAGAGCAGGATATCTCCGAAGGTGCAGATATAGTTATGGTGAAACCGGCTCTGGCCTACTTAGATATTATATGCCGAGTGCGTAATGCTTTTAACTATCCCTTGGCAGCCTACAACGTTAGTGGTGAGTTCGCTATGGTGAAGGCAGCAGCCCAGCATGGTTGGCTTGATGAAAGACAAATTATTCTAGAAATCCTCACCGCTATCAAGAGGGCAGGTGCTGACATCATTATCAGCTACCATGCCAAAGAAGCTGCTCGTTGGCTATCCTCTAAATAAGGAAGTTAGGCTCAGTGAATCAAGAGCGTTCAAGAAAGCTTTTCCGGGAGGCGCAGCGTTACCTGCCTGGCGGTGTTGATAGCCCGGTGCGAGCCTTTAAAGCAGTTGGGGGAAGTCCTCTTTTCATCAAGCGGGGGCGAGGCTCCAAAATCTACGATGAGGACGGCAACGAATTCATAGACTATGTCTGTTCTTGGGGTCCATTAATTTTAGGACATTCTCACCCGCGGGTAGTAGAGGCGCTCAATAAGACAGTGGAGATGGGCACAAGCTTTGGCGCTCCAACTGAGCTGGAAACAGCGCTAGCAAAAATGATTTGCGCTGCTATGCCTTCTATTGAGATGATTCGCTTTGTTAATTCGGGCACAGAAGCTGCTATGAGTGCCATTCGTTTGGCAAGAGCATTTACCGGCAGAGACATGGTAGTAAAATTCGCTGGTTGTTATCACGGCCATTCAGATGGGCTGTTGGCAAAGGCGGGAAGCGGCATAGTGACTTTGGGGATTCCTGATAGTCTCGGCGTGCCTTCATCTTGTACTGCCACTACATTAGTCGCTCCCTATAACGATGTGGAGGCAGTAGAACAACTTTTTAATGATTTCGGACCGAAGATAGCAGCGGTGATAATTGAACCGATAGCGGCCAATATGGGCGTAGTTCCACCTTGCCCAGGATTCTTGGAACGTCTCCACAGCTTAACACAGGACTCAGGGGCACTTCTTATCTTTGATGAGGTGATTACTGGTTTTCGTGTAGCTTATGGCGGAGCTCAGTCTATTTATGAGATAACTCCCGACCTTACTTGCCTGGGAAAGATTATAGGTAGTGGTCTCCCGGTGGGAGCTTATGGTGGTCGAAGAGACATCATGGAGATGGTTGCTCCCACAGGCTCAGTTTATCAGGCTGGAACTCTTTCCGGAAATCCTCTAGCAATGACTGCGGGCATCGAAACGCTCAGGATTCTAAGTCAGCCCGAGATTTATAGCCAACTCGAAGAGAAGTCATTTGCTCTGGAACGGGGCATCATGGCGGTAGCAGCTGATGCAAAGATAGCCTTGCATCTATCACGCCTGGGGACGATGTTTACTCCCTTCTTTACTAATGAGACTGTGATTGATTATGAAACAGCAAAGCGGGCAGATGCAAAACTATATGGCAGATTCTTTCAGAAAATGCTGGAGGAGGGAATATACTTGCCACCTTCCCAGTTTGAAGCTGCTTTCGTCTCCCTTGCTCACAGTAACGAAGATATCCAAGTCACAGTCAAGGCTACGGAGAAGACGATTAAACGTCTTGCATGAAAATGTTTATGGAAGATTTTGCACCACCATTTCTAGTTTCCTATCGCATCACTACTAAATGTAACTTAAAGTGCAAGCATTGCTTTGCTGAGGCAACTGAGGAGAGGGCTCATGATGAACTCTCGACGGAAGAAGCATTTAGGCTAATAGATGATTTAGCTAAGTGGGGAATAGGACTTCTGCTCTTGAGTGGTGGAGAGCCGCTGTGTCGAGAGGATTTTCTTGAAATAGCAAGCTATGCCTCAAAGAAGGGGATAAGAATTGGGGTTGGGAGCAATGGCACACTCATAGATGTAACTATGGCTAGGAAGATGAAGGATGTGGGAATCAAAACGGTGGGCATCTCCATTGATGGGGCTGATGCTAGGGCGCATGATTCTCTTCGCGGCGAAGGTAGCTTCTACCGAGCGTTGGGTGGAGCCGCAGCCTGCAAAACAGAAGGATTGCCTTTCCAATTCAATATGGTTATCAGGAAGGATGCTATCTCACAAATTGAGGGAATGCTTAAGCTGGCGGTAGATAGTGGAGCGGCGGCTGTTGAGTTTTTTGACCTCGTAGAAGTTGGCAGAGCGGGAGCAGAATATAAAGGTAACACATTAAATCCCAATGAACGGCGAGAGGTAGTGGAACGACTGGTTCATGCCCAGGTTGACTATCCTGTCTTGATAAGAGTAGTTGCTTGCCCTATGTATCCTCTAATCCTTCAAGAGAAAGAAATTAAGCCAAAGCACTTTTCTGAAGTTTTGCTGCATCGAGTTCCTTACTATGGCAGGGGATGCGCCGCTGGAATGCCTAATGGATATATTACCATCAAGCCAGATGGCGAGGTAAATCCGTGTATGCTGCTTCAAGTCAATATAGGCAATGTCAAGCAAAAAAGCATCATTAAGATATGGGAAGAGTCGCCAATGCTAAGGAAACTACGCTCTCGGAATTTGGAAGGTGAATGTGGCAAGTGTCGCTACAAGTCCACTTGTGCTGGATGCCGGGCCAGAGCTTATGAGGAAACAGGTAATGTGCTCGCCTCTGATCCTGGGTGCTGGATTAAGTAAAGAAGAAGTTTATGACACATGTCATAGTCATTCCTTTTCCCGGCGATTATATCACTCCTTAAGTTAGAGTTGCCTGACCTTGGGCTTGCTCCTGGAGGAACTTCGGTAGAAAAAGCAGGATTTCTGTCTACCGTACAAAGTTGGTGGAGATAGGGGGATTCGAACCCCCAACCTCTGCGATGCGAACGCAGCGCTCTCCCAACTGAGCTATATCCCCGCAGGTTAAATTTTAGCAAGGCTACTAAGCGAGGTCAATTATGACGGTGTCAAGACTCTTTAGAAATGTCCTCCATTTTAGCTCATTAGAAATGTCCTCTGGTGACCTCACACAGGGGATGCCTGGGCGACGTGTTGAGCCTGTGAGATGTGCCCCTCCCCTGCCAGCCACCTGCATTGGGGAGGAGACACATATATTGCAGGACTGATTATTATGTCAAGTATATCTTCACTGTTCTGGAATGGCCTGCCCCCAACGGTGGCAATTGCTCCCGGGCACGCCCGCGCTTATTATTCCTGTGCTACCACGAAGTTTCTTAGCGTACCTATGTTCTCGATGGTCACTTCAACGACATCGCCGGGTTTCATGGGGGCAATGCCCGAGGGGGTACCGGTGGCGATAACATCGCCGGGCAGGAGCGTCATTATACTGGAAACGAAGTTTACTATGGTGTCCACGGGGAATATGAGGTCTTTCGTGCGTGCGGACTGGCGCAGTTCACCGTTGAGGCGGGTTTCGATGCTGAGGTCATCGGGTGAAATGCCGGTTTCAATCCAGGGGCCTATGGGAGCAAAGGTGTCGTAGCCTTTGGCCCGGGTCCACTGGATGTCGTCTTTCTGCTCGTTCCTGGCGGAAACGTCGTTGAAGCAGGTGTATCCCAGTATGTAATCGTCAACTTTTTCCCTGTCCACAGACCTGGCTCGCTTGCCGATAACCACGGCCAGTTCGCATTCGTAGTCCACGCGCTTTGATGCTTTGGGATGGACTATCTTGTCCTCCGGCCCTATAACCGCGGTTGATGGTTTCAGAAAGATAAGCGGCACGCTGGGTATGGGCAATTTGAATTCTATGGCGTGGCTCCTGTAGTTCATTCCCAGGGCCACTATTTTTGACGGCAAACAGGGGGCCAGGAGCTTTACCTCGTCCAGCATGAAGGTGCTCCCGGTGAACTCAAAAGATTTCCCTGTATTTCCGTGGAGCTTGTAGGGAGTGCCCTTGATGGCTCTGATGACACCGTGCTCGAGTACTCCGTACCTGGTGGTTCTGTTAGACGCAAAGCGCACAATCTTCATATCTCTTTCCCCTTCGGATTCAGAGCGGATTTTACTGGCTGTTCTGGCCGGAGATTTTCCGGTACTCGCTTACAGTTTGCATCATGGCCTGAAAGTCCGGTTCCCCTGAGAGCTTGCTTTTTTCAAGCCATTGTTTGAGGGCCTCGATAACGATCTCTCTCACGGGCTTGCCCTTCTCCACGGCTGCAATCTTCACCGCTTTGAGTAATTCCTCGCTTCCCAAATCTATAGTTATCCTGGTTCCCATGGTTATGCTATCCTCCTGCTTTTGCATATTAACACATTGGCATTATAGCATAAAGAATTGGGAGTAAATAGCTGCATTGATATGACTGGAGGAAGCAGGGCAAAGCCCATCTTGATGATAATACAACGTGAGTTCGGCGGGCTTGGGGGAATTTATTTAAGTGAGCCGCCAGGGACTCGAACCCTGAACCGGCTGATTAAGAGTCAGCTGCTCTTCCAGTTGAGCTAGCGGCCCGCAGAGGTAATGTTACCATCAATAAACGGGGCAGGCAAACTTTCCGCCTATCTTCATATGCTGTAAGACAGGTTCGTTTTCCCTGTTAGGGAGGGAAGGGGAGAGCTCCCTCCAGCGATGGACCCGGAGAGAGCTCTGTGATGGCATGGCCATTTATGATATGGCATACGCTATCTGGACATTGACCCTGACCTTCAACTCGCCAGGACTTATGGATGTTCCTGCCGGCGATGGGGCAGGAAGTGCCTCTTCGTAATAACCCCTGGTAGTTGGCGGTGTGTAGATAGCCCCCTCAGAAATATAGGTAGGCTGGCCCAGCTTGACTGAGGTTAAACTGGCAAATTGTTTTGCTTTGTTGGCCGCATCCTCCACTGCCTTAGCTCTGGCTTCCTCGTAGTATGGTTTGGGGTCATCTATGGTAAAGCTTATGTTCTGGATTCTGGTGTCGTCACCTCCAGCTTTGGCTACGGCATCTATAACGGCACCTGTTTTGTCCACCTCCCTTATTTTGGCCACCACCATGTTGGTCACGCGATAGCCCAGGATTTCTTCTCCCTTATCTTCTGTCCATCTGGTTACAGGGTAAACGCCATATCTCTGGGTTTGAATATCCTTCTCTGCCACACCGCTGTCTTTCAGTGCCTGCATCACTGCATCCATAGCTGCAGCTGCCTCTGACTGAGCTGCTGTTACTGTGTCTGCCTTGACTTCAACGCCCAGGCTGAGATTGACGATGTCGGGAACCGTTGTTACTTCTCCCTGGCAGGTAACCCATATTCCAGTATTTTGCCGGGCAGGGATGGTGATAACCTGTGAGCTGTTCCCGGGCGCACAGCCCACAACACCCAGTACCAGTACCAGGACCGCTATCGTGCAGGGAATTAACCACCTTGTCTTTTTCATTTTAACCTCCTTTGCTTTAGTATAACGGACAAACTGGTCTTTCGTTTAGGCTAAGTGATAGAATATCTGGCAGTCAGCAATGAAATTCCTCCGCGAAATTGTCATCACCGTACTCATAGCCATCGTAATCTATGCCATCCTTCGATTTACGGTGCAGGGCTATGTGGTAAAGTACTCCTGTATGTTGCCCAATATCGAGAGTAACGAGTGGATAATGGTCAACAAGGTAAGCTATGCTTTCTCGGAGCCACAGAGGGGCGATGTGATAGTGCTCAATCCCCCTATCGAGACGGAACACCCTTTCATCAAGCGAGTTATTGGCTTGCCAGGAGAAACTGTAGAGGTGAAGGAGGGCAAAGTCTTTATTAACGGCACTCCACTGACAGAAGAGTACA
Organism: Dehalococcoidia bacterium; assembly: GCA_021162545.1. Lineage (GTDB taxonomy): Bacteria > Chloroflexota > Dehalococcoidia > GIF9 > AB-539-J10 > M55B177. The sequence goes on from JAGGYM010000029.1 coordinate 16,402, forward strand.
TATTGGAGCCGATACGCTACACCATGCCCTCCAGGACGGTACCCGAAGGCGAATATTTCGTCATGGGCGATAACCGCAACAGCGCCAACGATTCACATACTGGCTGGACGGTGCCACGCGAGGATATTATTGGCAAAGCCATGTTTGTTTACTGGCCGCTGGGCAAGTTGGGCATAGTGAAACATTACCATCCGCAGTTCGGCATGGATGGCGAGGGGGTGATGATTTGTCTCCCCCTGGGGGCGTGAGTTGAGCGATGAAGTATTAGAGATATTCAGAAAGTGTGGTGCCGTAAAGCAGGGCCACTTCTTGCTTGCTTCCGGATTGCATTCGCCCGTGTACTGGGAGAAGTTCCGCATCCTGCAGTATCCGGATTATACAGTAAAGCTGTGTCAGCTAATCGCCCTGCATTTTGAAGGTGAGAAAATTGATGTGGTTGCCGGGCCGACTACCGGAGGAATAATCCTTGCTTTCGAAACTGCGAGGCTGCTTGGAGTGCAGAGTATCTTTGCCGAAAAGAAGGGGGATGCCAGGACCTTTCGCCGCGATTTTGCCATAACACCCGGCAGCAGGGTGCTGATTGTTGATGATATCCTGACCACAGGAGGGTCGGTCAGAGAGACGGTGAGTGCTGTCAATGAACTTGGCAGCCTCGTTATTGGGGGAATTGGGGTGCTTGTCGACCGCAGCCAGGGTGAAATAGATTTCGGCGGCATACCGTTTTTTAGCTGTCTCCGTGCTCCCACTACGACCTATACTTCAGAAGAATGTCCCCTCTGCGCTGTGAATGTTCCCCTGACCAAACCGGGCGCTCCCGGCAAACAGGGGAGTTGAAGGTCGATTTACCTTGACACTGAGAGTGATAACACCTAGAATATCATCGGGCCGAGGTAGCTCAGTTGGTAGAGCAACGGACTGAAAATCCGTGTGTCAACAGTTCGATTCTGTTCCTCGGCACTTTCCCATATGTCGAGCCGGAGTGGCGGAATGGTAGACGCGGCAGTCTCAAAAACTGTTGGGGAGTAATCCCCGTGTCGGTTCGAATCCGACCTTCGGCATTGAGAGTTATGGTGCCGAGTTGTGTAGCGGTAGCACGGAGGACTTTGAATCCTTTAGCCCTGGTTCGAATCCAGGCTCGGCAGCCAAGTCTATTTTCATAGTTGGAGCAGCTTGTTTTCCAGGTCCAGTTAGCTTCTCGATCAAGATGTTACGGTTGTGCCCAGCAGACATCTCCTTAACTCCCCGTCGCCGTGAAAAGTAGATGCCCACGGGCAAAGCCCGTGGAACTCTGCCCTTTGGGTTATTAGTAAGACTGTTATAATGACTATGAATTGGGAGGGGGAGTCAAAAGGAGGTAGCGAACTATGCCAGACTATAAGTTCACAGTGGTTATAGCGCAGGATGAGGATGGGCTCTATATAGCCTCTGTGCCGTTTCTTCGGGGTTTGTTATACTCAAGGGGAAACCTATGAAGAGGCACTAGAGAACATCAAGGATGCTATCAGGTTACATATTGAGGCTCGCCAAGCTTTAGGAGAGCCTGTTCCTGTAGAAGTTGCTATAGATGAGGTGCGAGTAGTTGCCTAAGCTCAGGCCTGCCAGACCCGATGAGCTTCTGCAAAGGCCTCTTGTTCAGGCCCAAGCCGACTTTGCACTGAAGAGAGTCCATCTAAAACAAAGTATAATTGAATCTGTGTCCCGATTTTTCGATGATTTTGATGAAGGTACTTACTTCCTTAATGATGAAGAGCTTGCGGAGGCAATAAGGCAAGATTTAGCAGGTTAGGGCCCAGTTTATATATAATGCCATGCAGCTTATTCAGGAGTTTTTGCAAAGCTGGAATGAGTTGCTTCTTCTCGAAGAAAAGTTCGGGGACTATCCTGAGTGGCCAGCCAGCTTGTGCTTTTGTAACATCACAACTGTAATCTTAGCCCAGGTCCTCGATTAGCTCATCAACTGAATCAAAAACCATCACACGCCCCGTCTTGATGTCTTCGTCGGATTCCCCCTCACCTTCCTGCCACCTCTTTGTCCAGAAATATGCCTGGCTCTTATCCACCATTTTCTTCGGTATGAGCACTGCCCTGTCATCTATTACTTCAAACTCGACCAGATCGCCTTCATTAATCTCAAGCTCCCTGCGAATAGAAGCGGGGAGAGTAACCTGCCCATGCCTCGTAACTTTGCTATATGCCGGCATGTTCATCACCTCCTAAGGTCGCTCTAACGTTTCATCATGCTGCCCGATATTTCGTAAGAGGATATTGTCATTCTCAATTTGGAAAGTCATCCTCAATGAACGACTTGCTCTGGCTTCCCAAAGCTGTTCAATCCCTTTTATCTTTTTCACCCTTAGAGCAGGATATCGAATGTTCTCTGCCAAATTCTTAACTGCCTTACGAGCTAACACCTTTTCATCTTCATTTAATTGTTTCCAAGCTTTCTTGAACCTGTCCGCCACCACCCCACTATGGCCAGGGCGCTCAGTGCCAGGCCGGCGATCGTCGCACCGACCCAGCCCAGCAGGCATAAGCATGTGACGATGGCACCAGAGATGATTATTCCCGAGAGGATGGACAGAAAGGCATACCTGAATTTGAACCCCATGAGGAAGGCCGCTATCGACCCCGTCCAGGCGCCGGTTACCGGAAGGGGAATGGCTACGAAGAGCATCAGGCCAATTCGCTCGTACTTTGCAATGGCGCTGCTCCGCTGCCTGGTGCGTTCGAATATCCAGTTGACCACTTTTTGCCCCAATTTCACATGGCTCGCTATCCTGGCCAGAGAGCTCCAGAAGAGCAGAAGGATGGATACGGGCAGTAGATTGCCGGCGATAGCCAGGCAGAGAGCTTTATACCATGGCATGTGGAATACATTTATGGCCACGGGCAGGGCTCCTCGAAGTTCCACCACGGGCAAAGCTGATATGATAAAGACTATTGCCTCGTGGGAGATATTCCAGCCAAGGAGCTCTTCAATCACGCGTAATTTCCTCTTCGTTAGAGAAGTGCATCTCTGTAGCTGCTCTGAAACGAACCTTTATTCTGCTGATATTACTCATTGCAGCGGAATCGCCCTTTGTATTCATGCCTCCGCTATTTGCATGACTGCTCTGGCCCAACCGGCAGGGCCTATTCCCTGAATCTTCTGGAGGCGGTCCAGGTTGATGTTCTCCCAGCTGCCACCTGCTTTCTGAACCAGCATGGGCACGTCGACTGCCGAGAGCATGGGCACGTCATTTATGCTATCCCCAATGCCTATTGACTTGAGCTGTCCCAGCTTCTTATGGAACAAATCGAGGAGGAGGCTGACGGCGCTGCCCTTATCGTTGGGGCCCATGACGCCATAAAACCGTCCACCGTGGGTATAATTAAGGCCGCTCGCCCTTATAGCACGGAGCGCTCTCTCAATTTCATCGGCTCTCTCTCCGAACTCAAGTGTCTCTCCGTATTCTCTCTCCCTGGCTCGATGGGCTGCCTCCATGTCCAGACCCGTGATAGCCATTACCTCCTCAGCGCTCATATCACCGAAGCCCTTGAAATGAAACTGGCCTTCCTCTCTTATCCTGCACAGCGACCGCCTGATTTTTTCATAGGATATGCCCAGCTCGATGACCATGAAGTCTCCCTTGCGCCTGTGGTAGTCGAAGGGAAAAGAGAAATAGTCCCGTGGTATGAAAATGGCTCCTCCGTTCTCCACGATGAAGGGGTCTGTTATTCCCAGTTCTTGCCTGTGCGCTTCCTGCTCGGCCCTGGTTTTTGCTGAACAGAAGATTATGGGAATTTTCATGCTCCGCAATAATTCCAGTGCGGGAAGTGCAGCCGCACAGGAATAAGTATCACGGTCAAGCAGCGTGCCATCCAGGTCGGTGAACAGTACCATCTTGGGTGAAGTCCTCATCATCCGCTCGTTTTAGCTGTGGTATAAATAGTTGCCGGGCCAGACTTTGGTCTGCGGCGTTAACCTGCTTCCTTTGCCGATAGCCACGTTGTCACCCATGATGCAACCATCCGGAATGCGGCAGTCATCTCCGATGTGGCAATTGGAGGCGATGATACAGTTTTTAAGCATTGATGATTTACCCATCTTCGAGTCATGCCACACTATCGCTCCCTCCACAATTGCGTTCTCCCCAATTTCACATCGCTCTCCGAGAACGGCAGGCCCTTTTATCTGCACGTTCTTGCCCAGAGTGCAATCTTTGCCCACCAGCACTGGCCCTTCAATTCTCGCTTCATGATAAGCACCGCTGCTGTTCTCGATACTGATGTATTGGTGACTGTCGAGCCCGTGGCAAGGAGAGGGCAATTTTTCTCTCGAGAGCAAATCGCGGTGCACCTTCAGATATTTCTCCGTCGTCCCGATATCTATCCAGTAGGCATCAGAGGCATAGCTTGAGATAGGCTGGCCTTCTTCCAGGAGTGGCGGGAAGAGCTCACGCTCAACCATGAAAAAAGTTGATGCTGGTATGCGTGCTAGTATTTCCGGTTCAATTATGTAGATGCCGGCATTGATCATGTTGGTGGTTGCTTCATGCAAGCCGGGCTTTTCCACAAATCGCTTTACCATATTCCTGGCATCGGTTTCCACCACGCCGTATAAGGAGGGGTTATCCACCGGCGTCAGTGCAATAGTTACTCTGGGATTTGTCTCGCGGTGCAGCCGTACCATATCACCAAGGTCTATTTCAGTCAGGACATCGCCATTAAAAACAAAGAACGGCTCATTCAGCAGGAATTCAGCATTTTTCAACGCTCCACCGGTTCCCAGGGGTTTCTCCTCTACAAGGTAAGTTATCTTGACACCGAACTCGGTCCCATCACCAAAATAGCTCTTGATGGAGTTGGGGAGATAGCCCATGGCGAGAACGATATCCAGAACATCATATTTCTTGAGATAGCATATCATGTGTTCCAGGAATGGTTTATTCAGAATGGGAACCATTGCCTTGGGAGTGTTGCAGGTAAGTGGATATAGTCGTGTTCCTTTTCCACCTACCAGAATAACGGCTTTCATGTTTCAGTTCTCAAACAGGATGTTCTCGAGTGAGTACGTGGAGCAATTTTACCCTTTCCGTGAACGGGGACGCAATAAGATAATTGACAGGCAATGTCGGATAAGCTAAAGTTTGGTGCACGGGCGCAGACAAATATTCGCAAGGAAATGCAGCATCTCTTCGAGTAAATTTACTCAAGTTGAATTTTCCCCGGTAGCTCAATGGTAGAGTAGGCGGCTGTTAACCGCTTGGTTGCAGGTTCGAGTCCTGCCCGGGGAGCCAGTTTTGTAGGGGAGAGTCTTTATGACGGAAAGAGTAGCGATATTCATAGATGGGAGCAATCTGTACCATGCCCTGCGCGGTAATTTCAATCGCTATGACCTCAACTTCGCCGAATTTGCCCGTAAACTCTGCGGGCAAAGGCAGTTGTTTCGGGTATATTACTACAATGTCCTTCAGGAAGAGAGCCAGTATCCTGATGGACACCGCGAGCAACAGGAATTCCTGGAAGCCCTGCACCAGATGCCCTACCTCGAAGTCAGACTGGGCAGCACGAAGTTGGCTCAGGGCGTCCCCGTAGAAAAGGGAGTTGATATTATGCTGGCCACGGATTTGCTTCATTTCGCCTGGGCAGGTCTCTACGACACCGCGATACTGGTGAGTGGGGATGGAGATTTTGCCTATGCTCTCCAGACGGTAAAGAACGTGGGCAAGCATGTAGAGGTAGCTCACTTCGAAAATAATATCTCCAAGAGCTTGCTGGAAATAGCAGACCAGTGGCAACTCCTCAACCGGGCTTTCTTCACGGGTCTCTGGATAGGTAATCGCTCCCGTCGCAAAAAAAACCGCCGCAAAGCTAAAATGGTGAATCCTCCTGTAGTAAATGGCTAAATAGGCCTCTCATCCCTGGGGGCAGGTAGTGCTGTGAACCTGGTAAGCATAAGAGCTAATAGCATAGAGGATGCCTGGTTCCAATGTCTCAACAGAGTATTGACCTCTGGCTATGAGTACACCATAGCCAGAGGCAGCTTTGTGGGACACAAGAGACGGGAACTGGACCACGTTACAGTAGAAATAGTCAACCCCGGGCAAAGACCATTATCGCCACTGGTTCCGGAAGGAGTGCCAGCGCCTGCCACCGATGAGTATATAGCTGACTACCTGACGTATTTGATGACTACAGAGCGGGCGAAAACTGAGCAATATACTTATGGTGAAGACTTGGAGCCACAGATGTATAGCGTAATCGATATGTATAAAAATTGTCCTGAGACAAACCAGGGCTGCATGACGATTGGCTCCAGGCATTCCATAGGCCTGGATGATCCTCCCTGTCTGCGCGTGCTGGATACGAGGCTGAGATATGGGAAGCTCCACTTCATAATCTACTTCAGGAGCTGGGACCTGTGGGCTGCTTTTCCTACCAATCTGGGAGGATTACAGCTGATGAAGGAGTTCATGGTCGGTGAAATTGGTTGTGAGGATGGTGAAATAATAGCAACAAGCAAGGGATTGCATCTCTATGACCACACCTGGAATCTGGCCAGGCAAGTCTGCCGTTTGGAGGAAGATTGAAGCTGGAGCAGGGTTGTGGTTTGAGGCGAAGACAAGTGATCGTAAGGAGGGTGGTATGTTTTCCAAAGAATGGTTTATCTATGTCTTCGGGCGCTGGGTTTTCCTATCCGGTATTGCCGGCGCTTTGCTGCAATACGGTTTAGCGGACAAACTTGGCATCCACACTATCCCGGCATTCCTGTTAAATCAGTTCCTTCTGGCATGCGTGTTCTGGTATGTTGACAGGTATATCTTCCAGCGCCACTTCAGCCGCGTGAAGGACATTTTCAAGTTTCCACGCGTCAAAGGCTCTTTCGATTTTCAGCACCAGTTTGACAAGATATCAGAGGAATTCTCTGAGTATTCGACAGATTTTCAGAAGGCGCCTGATGATCCTCAGGTATGGGTGCACCGCTTTTTAGACCTGTCTCATGCAATCGAAATGACAGAGCGTGTTTTGAGAGAGAAGGGAATAGACGTGGACCAGGAATACTACGCTATCGTAAGCAAGAACAGGCAAAGGGGATTGTACAGCTAATGCCCTGGAAAGGCACTTCTCTCCCGATGCTGTCATCTCAACGCGGCTACATAGCTGTTTAGAGGAACTCCGAGAGAATCTGCTACCGGCTGGCACTTTGCCATAAGGCAATGGAAAAAATTCCCCTCATGTGGCAGTTCGGACAGGGATTCGTAATGACCCATCCCCTTGGCAAATACGATGTCGGCGGATTCAAATTCCGACCTTAGCCGGGTTGGGGCCAGGGGAAACAGTATTCCAGGGGAGGCCGTGTCTATGGTCATGATTTCCCCAAACTCTTTTTCCAGACCTGTTTGCCTAAGCTCGTCCATCGTGGCGTCGTTCTGGACGGGTGAAGGTTTAACCACGTAGATAACCTCTGTAATTTGCCGCATCCACTTGACCAGAGGCAGGTCGAAGTAAATCTCCCCGGCGTTATCAGCCAGGTACAAAACCTTGTTTGCGCTTTTCAATTTTGTCTCGAGATATCCTGAGTCATCTATGGCAAACTCCATCGGACTGCTCATTTCCTCTCTCAAGGAGCTGTGCTTTTTGAAGAAATCGATGGCGTTTGCCGCCGCTGCTACCTTGAGGCGGCCTGTAAGGCCATCCTCGTAGAGGGATATTATACCGGGATATAATTCACGGACAAGAGCTAATTCTTTGTTTTTCATTGCCCGATAGGGGTCGGTATTGCCCGTTATTTCCCTGATCACCCGGTGGATTTTGGCGGCTATAGTAATGGAGATCTGGTCATAGGAAAACTCGGCATCAAGGATTTTCGTTGCTTCCGCTATTGCCCTTTGCTTCAGTGAGGTCTCAACAGTAGCCAGCCCGGCAGCTTGCAGGATTAATCCGCGCAGGCAGTCATAGCACTTCGGAGTAAGTTTCATTTATTTTATTTTCTGCTGTTCGAGTTGAGCAGCTTGTAGAGCTATATTATAATATGTTCAGTGATGATTGATAAACTGGACATGGTTAAGAGAAGATATGAAGAGCTGGGTCGTTTAATAGCCCAACCGGAGGTAGCTACTAACCCCAGGTCCCTGCGAGAGCTGGGCAAGGAAAGAACCGGCCTTGAGAGAACGGTGATGCTGTATCAGCAATACAAAGCAGCAACCAGAGCTTTGGAAGAGACGGAATCTTTGCTCGGTGATAATAACATCGAGGCTGAGATGGCAACACTTGCACGGGAAGAAGTGGGCGGTCTGAGACAACAGCGGGACAATTTTCTTCATCAGATCAAGCTATCTCTGCTGGTAGAAGATCCCAATGATAGCAAGGACGTCATCGTGGAAATAAGGGGTGGTACCGGAGGAGATGAAGCAAGTCTCTTTGCCGCCGACCTCTTTCGCATGTATAGCCGCTATGCACAGTTCAGAAGGTGGCAGGTAGAGATAATAGATAGCAGCCAGAGTGAGGTTGGCGGCTTCAAGGAACTTGTTTTTGAGGTTAAGGGAAAAGGGGCTTACAGTCACCTCAAATATGAACGTGGTGTTCACAGAGTGCAAAGGGTGCCCGTTACTGAATCCTCCGGGCGAATTCATACTTCCACAGCTACAGTGGCCGTTTTGCCCGAGGCAAAGGAAGTTGAAGTGGATATCAATCCTTCTGATTTGAGAGAAGAATTCTTCCACAGCAGTGGGGCCGGGGGACAGAACGTCAACAAGGTAACTACTGCCGTGCGCCTGGTACATATTCCTACCGGCATAACCGCTGTATGTCAGGATGAGCGCTCGCAGATAAAAAACAGGACTAAAGCTATGGCAGTGCTGCGAGCCAGATTGTTCAACATGGAGCAGCAAAAACAATCCAGGGACATAGAAGAAAACAGGAGAAGCCAGGTGGGAAGTGGAGAGAGGGCAGAGAAAATTCGCACCTACAATTTTCCTCAAAATCGCGTTACTGACCACAGGCTCGGCTTAACTTTCCATAACCTTGACCAGATTATGGATGGGGCGCTCGGGGAGCTCCTGGAAAATTTATCGCTCAAAGAGCAAGCACAGCAGTTGGAATCGGCCTTCGGTGATTCTAAGACAGGCTAAGCGCTGGGTTGGCCACGAGCTGGCCCTGGTGGGGATCGAGGATGCTCCCGCTGAAGCAGACCTCCTGGTAGGTTATGCCCTGAGAATCTCAAAGACACAGCTGTACACTGAATTCGACCGGACCTTAACACCCCAGGAGATAGAGTTGCTGCAGGAGGTCATTCGGCGACGTGCAGGGCATGAACCTGTTGCTTATATAATGAAGCGATGGGAGTTCTATGGCATTGATTTCTATATCGATCAGCGCGTCCTTATTCCCAGGCCGGAAACAGAACTCCTGGTGGAGGAAGCAATTGTCTGCGCCTCTCGTTGCTTTCGGAAGAGCGATATCACCATAGCTGATGTTGGCACCGGTAGTGGAATTATTGCGATTAACCTTGCGATGGCATTACCCCGGGCCAGAATCTACGCCACCGATATCTCGAACCCTGCCCTGCAGGTTGCCAGGATAAATTGTCAACGGCACAAAGTTAGTGGCCGGGTTGAACTCCTCCAGGGCAATTTGCTGGAGCCTTTGCCCGGGCCTGTCGATATGCTGGTAGCCAATCTTCCTTATATCAGGGACTCTGAGCTGAAGCAGTTGAGCCCTGAAATAGTAGATTTCGAGCCGGGGGTGGCACTGGATGGGGGGGAAGATGGCCTGGACGAAGTGCGCGCCCTGATGCCCCAGGTTCCTGTAAAGGTTCATCCAGGGGGAAGTGTTCTGCTGGAGGTAGGTCTTGGGCAGGCCGAAACGGTAGCCTCTCTGATGAAGGACCGCTTTCCAGGATCCAGCGTTGCATCAAGCCGTGACCTGGGTGGCATCGATAGAGTGGTCAAGACCGTTCTTTGCGGAGGCTCGAAGTGAGTGAAAAGATAAGAAACGGGCTGCCTCATTGAGGCAGCCCGCCTGGTTTAACAGTTAAAAGCTCCGGGGGATTATTCCGGAGCAGGGCTCTCCAGTGCCATGCTGACCAGTTCAGCGATATCGAGGTCCTGAAGCGATTCATCCAGCCCCTTGCCTTTAATGGCATCCTCCAGCATCTGTACACAGAAGGGGCAGGCCGTAGCCACGATACCCGCACTGGTTTCTACCACATCTTCAATGCGCACATCGCTTATTCTTGTGCCACTGGTCTCTTCGATCCAGAAGCGCCCTCCACCACCACCACAACAGAAGCTATTCCAGCCGTGACGTTTCATCTCCACAAAGCTGACTCCGGGAATTGCCTTCAAAATCTCCCGTGGCGAATCGTAAATGCCGTTGTGCCTGCCGAGATAGCAAGGGTCATGATAAGTTATCTTGCCTGTTATAGACGGGTTAAGTTTCAATCTGCCCTCTTTTATCAGCTGGGCAATTAGCTGGGTGTGATGAAGGACCTCAAAGTCGCCTTCAAATTGAGGATATTCGTTCTTAATAGTATTGAAGCAATGCGGGCAAATCGTGACTATTTTCTTAACGTTGTAGCCTTTTAAGGTTTCGATGTTCTTCATAGCCTGCATCTGGAACAGGTATTCATTCCCCATCCTGCGAGCCGGTTCACCGCAACAGCTTTCCTCTGAACCCAGCGTGGCAAAGCTGATGCCGGCAGCTTTCAATATCTTGGCCATGGCTCTGGTTATCTTCATGCTGCGGTCTTCAAGCGACCCCTGGCAGCCTGTCCAGAGCAATAAATCAAATTTGTTGCCATCGGAGAGATGTTTTATGTCAAGTCCCTCTTCCCAATCGGTTCTGGTAGCGGTAGTTCCCTTGCAGGCATGTCCCCTGGCCTCAATGGAAGTCAGTATGGGCTCAGCCAGCTCGGGAACTCTGGCCTGCTCCAGTACCAGGTTACGACGCATATCAATAATTTTATCGATGTGCTCAATATACACCGGACATATTTCCTGGCAGGCGCCACAGGTACAACAGCTCCAGATTGCCTCCTCCGGAATCACGTCACCGATAACCGAGCGTGGAGGGTCGCTTTCTGCCATTGTGAACATAGCTGTCGCAGGCACCCTGGTTTTGAAAGGATAGTGACTTTCCTGCAGGGTTTCTGCCTTCAGCGACTGAATCAATTTCTTGGGGGACAATGGCTGGCTGCTGAGGTAAGCAGGGCATCTTTCCTGGCACCTGCCACAGCGGGTGCAGGCATCCAAATCCAGCAATTGCTTCCAGGTAAAGTTGTGAATCTCATTGACTCCGTAGAACTCGGCCTTTTCCAGGTTGATTGGTGTCAGTGCTCCCCTGGGCCCCAAATTGCGAAAGAAGACATTCATGGGAGATGCTATGATATGACTCAGCTTGGAATAGAAAAGCGAAATGTAAATAACTACTCCTACTGTCACCAGGACATGTATGTACCACAAAATCCTGTACCAGGTCAGCAGCGTGGCTATCGACAATCCGGTAAAAGCCTTGCTGAGCAGCAAGCCTCCTGGTGACCATATGCTCCAGGCTGCCAGCTGAGATCCAGGTTCAATGGTTGCCAGGCGAAATGCCTCTGATAGAAACCCTGTTATCACCACTGCCAGTACTATGATGATGCCGATAATGTCATCGCGGGACCTGTCCAGCTGTTCGTGAAATGCGCCGGGTTTTTGGGCATATCTGCGGATTATCAGTACTATTAATCCAACGATGACCAGTATGCCACCAGCATCGCTGGCCAGTGAGTGGATAAGCCCCGAAGTTCCTTCCAACCAGGAATGAAACCAGTAGTGGCTGAGGAAATCTATTGCTGCGCAGAGCAAAAGGAAGACACATCCCCAGAAGAGGAGAAAGTGAGGAATTCCAGGGTAAGGTTCTCTAAATATCTTCTTGTGGAGGAACCCATCGACAACGCCAACTTTTATGAATGCCCCTACGCGTTGCCAGAATGGGTGAAATCTGTCTTCTGGTTGGCTTTGCCGCCAGACAACCCAGAAACGGGCGACGATGGCATAAACAAATATCATGGTGGCAACAACGGCCAGAAGATAAACGACCCAGGGACCTTCAGGAATTTCCCAGAAAACCTCGCGTAATCCGTCTAACATGCCTTATACTCCTTTACAATCGCGAATATTAGAATGTCAGGTGAGCATTGCAACTTCAGGTTGCTGATTATACCATGATATAGGCCGATAGCCGCAAACAGGAAACAGGAACGACTGCCTAGTCAACTATCCTCCGGACACGTTTTATGTCAAGTGCACTGCCTGTTTTCTCATCCACATCGAGTAGTATGGCATCGAAAGATACCTGCCCTTTCCCTACAGACAAACGAGCAGGCACCTGGGTAAGAAAACGCTCGATAACAGAATCAACCTCATCCCCGATAACAGAATCGATAGGACCGACCATGCCTATATCGGTGACATAGGCAGTGCCACCAGACAGTATGCCCGCATCGATAGTTCCCACGTGCGTATGCGTGCCAAGTACAGCGCTGACCCGTCCATTGAGATATCTGCCCATGGCCACCTTTTCTGATGTCGCCTCGGCGTGGAAGTCAACTACCACGATTTTACTTTTGTTCTTCATCTGATCCAGGAGCTGATCCATGGCCCGAAAGGGACAATCATAGTTGCCTATAAATGTGCGTCCAATGAGGCTAACCACCAGAACGCCATTTTTGTGCAAATAGCCGTGCCCTGGATTTGACGGAGGATAATTTAAGGGGCGCAAGAGTTCGGTGTTATCATCCAGATATGGAACGATCTCTTTTTTGTTCCATATATGATTACCTGAGGTTATTACGTCGATTCCTGAGCGTAGAAGCTCCTGCGCTATGGAGGGAGTAATTCCCAATCCCCCGGCGCTGTTTTCGCCATTGCCTATCACCAGGTGGATGTCATACTCTCTTTGCAAAGCTGGCAGTAATTCCTTTACTGCCGCTCTGCCGGGCTTGCCGATGATATCCCCTATCGCCAGTATTCTCAACGTTTCTTGATCTTCGCCTGAATTTAATTAAAACACCTATTTGGCATAATCGACTGCCGTCGTTTCTCTCAGAACCACCACTTTTATCTGGCCTGGATAGCTTAAACTTTCCTCTATTTTTTTAGAAATATCTCGGGCCAGTCTTACGGCAACGAGATCGTTCACCTGATCAGGTTTCACCATGATGCGCACTTCTCTTCCAGCTTGAATGGCAAACACCTTCTCCACGCCGGGAAAACTGTCGGCAATGTTCTCCAAATCTTTAACCCTCTTTAGATACTGCTCTATGGACTCGCGCCTGGCCCCGGGGCGTGAGCCACTTATGCTATCGGCCGCAGCAACGATAAATCCCAGGACACTTGAGGTTTCAGCTTCCCCGTGATGCTCGGCGACGGCCTGGCTGATTACCTCGGACTTAGTCCATTGTCGAACCAGATTAGCACCTATCGCTGCATGTGTCCCTTCCACTTCGTGGTCCACAGCTTTGCCTATATCGTGGAGCAGCCCGGCTTTTCTGGCCAGGCTGGCATCAACCCCGATTTCCTCAGCCAGCATCCCTGCAAGGTAGGAAACTTCCAGGCTATGTAACAGGACATTCTGCCCGTAGCTGGTACGGAATTTAAGTCTGCCCAGCAACTTGATTAACTCGGGGTGCAATCCTGGAACATTGGCCTCATAAGCAGCTCGCTCCCCCTCGCTGTTGATAATGGCGTCAACCTCTGCCTTTGTCTTCTCTACGACCTCTTCGATACGGGCTGGATGAATGCGGCCATCAAGAACAAGTTTATTCAAAGCGAGACGCGCCACTTCGCGCCTTACGGAGTCAAAGCTGGAGATGGTAACTACCTCGGGAGTATCATCGACGATAAGGTCAACTCCGGTAGCCTGCTCTAGGGCTCTAATGTTGCGTCCCTCCCTGCCAATGAGACGTCCCTTCATTTCATCGCTGGGCAAAGATATGGTGGACACTGCGATCTGAGATACCACATCGGTACTGCAGCGCTGAATGGCCGTGGCCAAAATATAATGGGCTTCTTTATCAGCTTCTTCTTTTATCTTTGCTTGCCAGTTTCTGACCTGCCCGGATGCTTCCTCTTCGACCTCACCTCTAATAGCTTCTATCAGGCGAGTTTCCGCTTCGCTGCGCGATACGCCTGAAAGGGATTCAAGTTTTGCCAGTTGCTGTTGTTTGATTTCTGCAACTTCATCTTTGGCATTCTGAATAGTCGCTTCTCTCTTGTCCAGGTCGCGCTGGCGGCGTTCAACCGATTCCAGTTTGCGCTCGAAGGCCTCTTCTTTCCGGTGGAAACGGTTCTCCGACTGCTGCAATTCAACGCGTCTTTCTTTGCGTTCTACTTCAGCAGCTCTACCGAGTCTGTTGGCCTCTTCTCTAGCGGACCGCAGCAGCTCATCGTATTTAACTGTCGCTTCTTCTAATAGCTTCTGAGCTTCTTTTCGGGCATTTAGAATTTGCTGGTTTGCTATTATCTGACGGGCAAAATACCCCGAGAGACCACCTAAAACAAGTGCAAGGACGATTAGCGCAATCATATAAGTATAATTCATTATTCCTCTTTTCGTTGAGATAATTGATACCGTTCATATCATACTAATATTAAGTTTTTTGTTGTCTCCGCGTCAACTATGTCAGCGCAGCAGGATACGGAAAGAAGTGCAAAGTGTGAGGAACGCCGGAGACATGTTGGAGAGGGCACTACCCCTCAGCGAAACCCTTAACAACTGAGTAGTGGAAGGAAGGAAAAAACCAAACTACGAATTCGTAGAACTCATAGACCGACCTAAGAATCATGAGATTCCTTAAAAAGGAGGTGATTCAGCCACACGTTCCCGTACGGCTGCCTTGTTACGACTTCGTCACAGTTACCAGCCCCACCCTCGGCAACTGCCTCCTATTAAAAATAGGTTAGCCCGTTGACTTCAAGTGTTACCAACTTCCATGACGTGACGGGCGGTGTGTACAAGGCCCGAGAACGTATTCACCGCAGTATAGCTGACCTGCGATTACTAGCAACTCCACCTTCATGCAGGCGATTTCAGCCTGCAATCCGAACTGAGGATGCTTTTGTGGGATTAGCTCCAGATCGCTCTTTGGCAACCCTCTGTAGCATCCATTGTAGCGTGTGTGTAGCCCAGGGCATAAAGGCCATGCTGACTTGACGTCATCCTCTCCTTCCTCCTTGCTGTACAAGGCAGTCTCCTGTGAGAATTTAACACAGGACAAGGGTTGCGCTAGTTGCGGGACTTAACCCAACACCTCACGGCACGAGCTGACGACAGCCATGCAGCACCTGTAATAGCTCCTGACTGGATACAGGTCGTCCTCCTTTCGGATTCCTACTTCTAATATGTCAAGCCCTGGTAAGGTTCTTCGTGTAGCATCGAATTAAAC
>JAGGYM010000052.1 GCA_021162545.1 Dehalococcoidia bacterium
AGAAGTTGATTTTTGCACGGAATTTTGCTAGAGTTCAAACAGTTTTTGTCCCCAGTGAAGTATATATAAGGAGAAGGAGGTATCATTTCATGGCAGAAGACAAAGGCATGCTTTCCATGATGGAGGAAAACCGTATATTTCCTCAGCCAAAGGAAATAGTTGAGAGAGCCTACATCAAAAGCATGGAAGAGTACAGGAAAATCTACAAGGAATCCATTGAAAACCCCGAGAAATTCTGGGGGGAACTGGGAGAACAGCTCGACTGGTATAAGAAGTGGGACAAAGTGATGGTAAACGATTTTGTCAACGCCCATCACGAATGGTTTGTTGGCGGCAAACTCAACGTTTGCTATAACTGCATTGACCGCCACCTGAACAGCTGGAGAAAGAACAAAGCGGCTCTCATCTGGGAAGGGGAACCGGAGGGAGATAACAAAACTTATACTTACCAGGACCTTTACTATGAAGTAACCAGGTTCGCCAATGTGCTGAAAAAACAGGGCGTCAAGAAGGGCGACCGCGTTTCCATCTACCTGCCCATGATTCCTGAGCTGGCGATATCGCTGCTGGCATGCGCCAGGATAGGAGCCATACATTCCGTGGTCTTTGGAGGCTTCAGCGCCGAAGCGCTCCGCGACAGAATACAGGACTGTGGCTCAAAGCTTCTCATCTGCTGCGATGGCTACTACCGCAATGGCAAAGTCATCAACAGCAAGAGCAACGCCGATGCTGCCATGGAAGTATGTCCCAACGTCGAGACCGCCATCGTGGTAAAGAGAACCGGAAACGATGTTACCATGAAAGAGGACCGCGACCGCTGGTGGAACGACGAAATACTGGCTGACGACATCGTCCCGGTGTGTGAACCAGAGGTAATGGATGCCGAAGACCCCCTGTTTATCCTCTATACCAGCGGCAGCACGGGCAAACCCAAGGGCGTGCTGCACACCCAGGCAGGATACCTGCTTTACGCAGGTCAGACGATGAAGTGGAGCTTTGACATTCACGATGACGACACCTTCTGGTGCACCGCGGACATCGGCTGGGTGACGGGGCACACTTATTGCGTCTATGGGCCCCTCATGCTTGGCGCCACCAGCGTGATATTCGAAGGCGTGCCCACTTTCCCCAAACCGGACAGATTCTGGGAAGTCGTGGAAAAACACAAGGTAAATGTCTTCTACACCGCCCCCACTGCATTGCGCTCGCTGATGAGAGAAGGCGATGAATGGGTCGACAAGCGCGACCTGAGCAGCCTGCGCGTCCTGGGTTCCGTGGGAGAACCGATAAACCCCGAGGTCTGGATGTGGTATTTCCAGAAGATAGGAAAAGAGAGATGCCCCATTTCGGATTGCTGGTGGCAGACTGAGACCGGAGGTCACCTCATCTCGCCCATCGCCGGGGCGACGCCGATGAAGCCAGGCTCAGCCACCTTCCCTCTTCCCGGTATAGAACTGGCGATCCTCAAGGAGGATGGCTCTCCCGCCGCGGTTAACGAAGGCGGCGCCCTGGTCGTCAAGCAACCCTGGCCAGGCCTGATGCGCACGGTCTACGGTGACCCCAAGAGGTTCAAGGAAACATACTTCTCTCTCTATCCCGGCGTATACACCTCAGGCGATGGCGCCAGGAAAGATAAGGATGGTTACTACTGGCTGATGGGACGCATCGACGACGTCATCAACGTCTCGGGACACCGCATCGGCACGGCCGAAGTCGAAAGCGCGCTGGTATCTTTTGGCGACGTCGCCGAAGCAGCCGTGGTCGGCATGCCTCACGACATCAAGGGACAGGGAATATACGCTTATGTAACTCTCAAGGCAGGGGTTGCCAAAGAGGAAAGCCTGAAGAAAACCCTCGTCGCTCATGTGCGCAAGGAAATCGGCCCCATCGCTTCCCCCGACAAAATCCAGTTCTCCGATGGCCTGCCCAAAACCAGGAGCGGCAAAATTATGAGAAGGATTTTGATGAAGATCGCCGCTGGCGATGTGAGCAACCTGGGAGACACCTCTACACTGGCCGACCCCAGCGTCGTAGGCGACCTGGTGAAGGGAAGAATAGAATAAGTCTTTAGATTATAAAGAGATAGTAAGTAGTGCCAGGCATTCCAGCTACCTGGCACTACCGCTTTGCCATCATTGTTATCAAAATCTAAAGAAAGGAGAAGGTTTTCATGGCAGAAGAAGTTAAATGGGGTAACCCTGGAGCCTTAGGACTCGCCGGGTTTGGTTTCAATACCATCTTGCTGCAGCTACACAACATCGGGGCAATATCAAATGTGGAGCCATTGCTGTATGGATTCTTCTGGGGAGGGCTGGCCCAGATTATCGCCGGCATAATCGACGGACGCAGGGGCGATACCTTCGGTTTGACGGCTTTCACGTCCTACGGAGTATTCTGGATAGGCCTGAGCTTCATGTTTCTTATGGAGTGGCTCGGTGTAGTTACCCTGTCAGCAACAGGGCTGGCATGGACATTCATCCTCTGGGGCATATTTACCGCCTACATGACTATAAGCGCCATTAAAATTTCCAAAGTCCACGTTTTCGTATTCGCAACACTGGTTATATTGTTCGGGCTGCTGGCAGCACATTTCTTTGGCGCAATTCCTGCTAAAGTCGCTGGCGTTGAGGGAATTATCTGTGGAGCTGCCGCTGTCTATGCTTCAGCTGCAGTAGTTCTCAATGCAATGTACGGCAGGTGGGTTCTACCCATCGGCCTGCACAGCTAGTCAGACATCTTGTGCAGGAGGTCCTTCAGGGCCTCCTGCCATTTGTTCCCCAACCGCCTGAGGTCCAGCCTGATTTGCCGGACGCCCACCCTGACAGCACCTCGATATTTGCAGTCAGCGGAAAGTGAAAGATTCAAACTTCTCCCCGGAGACAATTCCAGCACCAATTGCCTCCCCTGGGAGTAAATTAACCGTACTCCCACCCCGGCAGCGAGAACTTTCACCTCTATGGCATAAAAGAGATTGCTCACCTGCTGAGGCAACTCTCCAAACCTGTCTCTGAACTCCGCCAACATCTCCTTCAGATCGCCTTCGCTCTCGAGCTTTTCCAGCCGGCGATAGAGGCTCAAGCGGGTATCCACATCAGGAACGTATTCCTCCGGAATAAAGGCCGTCAAAGGCAGAGACAGACCGGGACCACCCTCTCCCTCATTCACTTCAACTTTATCCCGCTCTCCACTTTTCAATTTCTCCACCGCCCGGGCCAGCAACTGACAGTAAAGGTCAAATCCCACAGCAGCTATGTGCCCACTTTGCGCAGACCCCAGCAAATTACCCGCCCCCCTGATCTCCAGATCCTTCATAGCAATGCTGAATCCAGCGCCCAGTTCACCTGCCTCGAAGACGGCCTTAAGCCTCCTGTATGCCTGAGGCGTCAACTGCCTCTTCCTGTCAAAGAAAAAATAAGCGCATGCCCGTTCGCTGCTGCGACCTATTCTCCCCCTTAACTGGTAAAGCTGAGCCAGTCCAAACCTGTCAACCCGGTCGACTATCATGGTATTGACATTGGGTATGTCCAGGCCTGATTCAATAATGGTAGTGGTAATCAACACATCGTAATTGCCGGCAACGAACTGTGCCATGACCTCCTCCAATTCCCACTCAGGCACCCTCCCATGAGCTATAGCTACTCGAGCCTCAGGCACCAGCGCCTGCAACCTATCTGCAACGAGGGCCATACTCTCAATTCGATTATGCACAAAGAACACCTGCCCATTTCTTTCCATCTCGCGCAAAATTGCCCGTTGCATCAACTGCTCATCATAGGGACCAACATAAGTTTTAACGGAGAGGCGTTCCTCTGGAGGAGTTTCAATGATGCTCATATCCCTTATCCCCGTTAAGGACATGTGCAGCGTGCGCGGGATGGGGGTGGCACTCAGGGTAAGGACATCCACTTCCTTCCTCATCTGCCTCAGCTTTTCCTTTTGCAACACGCCAAAGCGCTGCTCTTCGTCAATCACCACCAAGCCTAAATCTCTAAAGACAACGTCCTTTTGCAGCAGGCGATGCGTACCAATGCATATATCTACGGTGCCACAGGACAGCCCTTCGAGAACTTCCCGCTCCCTGTCCCGCGAGCAAAAGCGGCTCAGCACCTCTACCCTTACGGGGAAAGTCTGCAATCTCTCCCTGAAGGTAGCGAAGTGCTGTTGTGCCAGCACGGTAGTGGGAACCAGTATCGCCACCTGTTTGCTATCCATTACCGCTTTGAAAGCAGCGCGCAGAGCTACTTCGGTTTTGCCATAGCCCACATCTCCACAGATAAGGCGGTCCATGGGCCTGGGCCTATTCATGTCTTTCTTAACAGCCATGATGGCATCAAGCTGGTCGGCAGTCTCCACGTAGGGAAAAGAGGCCTCCAGCTCCTGCTGCCATAATGTATCGGCAGAGAAGGCAAACCCCCGGCTTACTTCGCGGGAAGCGTAAATTGCAAGCATCTGCTGCGCTATGTCCACAACCGACTCTTTAACTCTCTGCTTGAGCCTTTCCCACTCCTGCGTTCCCAGCCTGCTCAAGGATGGCATTTTCCCCGAGGCACCAATATAAAGGCTGACCCGTTCCACCTGGTTGGAGGGAACGTACAACCTGTCCCTACCGGCATACTCCAGGATGAGGTATTCCTGCTCCACCTCATCAGCAGTCATGCGGGTTAATCCTTTAAACCGGCCGATGCCGTGGTCAACATGAACCACATAATCTCCCGGGGCCAGCTGGTGAGTAAGCCAGTGTCGATGCACGGGTTTACTTCTTCCCCTCTGTGCCTTTTTCACAACACCAAACAGTTCTGCATCGGTGATCAGGCGCAGAGAACCCATCTCCCACCCCCCAGATGGAAGAGCCTGTGAAACATGCTCCGGTAAATTTTGCAGCAGCGTGATGGAGCCAGGCGGAGGGATGTCCTGCAATTCCGAAGAGGGAGCCAGTTCCATTCCCTTTTCCTGAAACAGTTCTGTAAGTCTACCTACCTGGCGACTAACTATGAGCAAGCGCTGCTTGCTTTGCCAGGACCTCTCAGCTTCCACAAGGAACCTCTCCACCTTTCCCCCATATTTCGGAGCCATGGTAAAAGGAAGAGTTTGCCAGTTTTCCTCCCTCTCACCCCAGGGCTCCAGTTTCAGGCACCGCCTGGTGCTCGCTTTTTCCTTTATTTCTTCCCAGGAAAAGTAAGGGGAGGGAAAACCACGAGGGATTTCTCCCCGTTGCCGCCTGGCGCTTCCAGCGTCTTCTGCCTCGCAAGATAAGCTGTCAACAGTTGTTTCAATTTCCCCGGGGACATCAAGAACCAACACGGCTTCTTCTCCCAGGTAATCAAGCACATTTCCCCCATTAAAAACCGGGAGGTAGAAGAGAGCATCGGAAATCTCCTGCCCTTGCTCCAGCTTAACCAGGTCATCCTGGAAGCGCTGCTTCACTTCAACATTGCAACCATCCAGATTCAGTGCGCAACCACGTTTCCTCTCCGGCACCAGGACTTCTCTGGCAGGGATGATTACCACCGCATTCACCATATCAGTAGAGCGCTGGCTTCCCGGAAGAAAAAACCTGATGCTCTCTATCCGATTGCCGGAGAACTCAATGCGCGCCGGCAAAGGGCTGCCGGGAGAGAAAACATCGAGAATACCTCCCCGCCGGCACATCGTCCCAGGAACCTCAACGACGTCCTCCATTCTGTACCCCATGGACTGCCATTCCCGCAACAAACCCAGCAGGTCAGCATTCATTCCCTTCTTCAAGACATGGCAGGCAGCAGTAAAATCCGGTCGAGAGAGCGTTCTGGTCGCCAGAGCAAAAGCCGAAGCCACTATCAAGGGAGGCTCAGCACCGGGTTCACGTAGAGCCAGGGTGGACAATAGCTGCAACCTCTGCCACATGGCATTAGCAGAAAAGGAGGAAGGGAATTCACAGGGCAAGAAATCGAGTTCAGGAAAATGACTTAACTTCGTCGAAGGAGAACACCATATCTGAAGCTCCTCACAGAGCATGCGGGCTTTTTCAGGCTGGGCAGTTATCACTACCAGAGGCAGTTCGAGACAATCGTGAAGCGCTGCTATTAAATAAGGACTGGCAGCTTCGAGTACAATTGCCTTATGCCCGCCCCGGGACGTCAGCAACCGCTCCACCAACTGTTTGCAGGAGGTGGTTGCTTCTAGCAGGGAAAGCAGACAAGAAAGGTTCATGCCAGGCTTCTCAACAGCGACCACCGGCTATCAACAAATCAGACGCCGATAACCGCGGCAGCCAAATTGTAGCATGAGTTGCCAGTGCAAGCTAAAACTGCTAAATTGGCACTATGCCTTACCACCGCATTGTGGCCAAATTCGGAACCAACCTTCTCACCGCCGGCACCGACCATCTGGACACGGAAGTCATGGCCAGGCTGGCCAAGCAGGCAGCCCATCTCCACCACCAGGGAAGAGAGATAGTACTGGTTTCTTCAGGAGCAATCGCTGCTGGCAGGCAAAAGCTCAAAAAAGTACCTGAAAACAAGAATGCGCCTTTCAGGCAGGTTCTGGCTTCCGCGGGGCAAAATCTCCTGATGCACACATACGAAGAGATATTCAGCCAGCACAAGATAACCATAGCACAAGCGCTGCTTACCAGAACAGATATCTCCAATCGCTGTGGCTATCTCAATGCCCGCAATACCCTGCTTGCCCTCATGGAACTCGGTGTAATATGCATCGTCAATGAAAACGACGTCGTTGCCACAGATGAAATCCAGAAAATGAGATTCGGGGACAACGATAACTTATCAGCTATGGTGGCCAACCTCATTGATGCCGACCTGCTGGTATTGCTTACCGATGTCAGTGGCCTGTACACCGCAGACCCCAGCAGCAACCCCGGCGCCCAGCTCATACACAGAGTGGACAAAATAGATGCCAGCGTAGAAAAGCTGGCAGGCAAAACCAGCAGGATACAGGGAACAGGAGGAATGATAACCAAGATACAGGCAGCTAAACTGGCTACATCTTCCGGGACAAACGTAGTTATCGCCAGCGGGGAGGAACCCGAAATCCTGGTGAAAATCGATGCAGGGGAACGCTCAGGAACCTTCTTCCCGGCGCAGGGGAATAAGCTGGAAAGCAAGAAGCGGTGGATGCTCAGCGGATTATCCTCCAGGGGATGCATCACAGCGGATAAAGGCGCCATTCTGGCACTGAAGGAGCAACACAAAAGCCTGCTCCCCGCCGGCATCATAGAAGTAAAGGGGCATTTCCAGCGGGGCGACATCGTGGACGTATTCGATCAGCAGGGAAATCGCTGCGCCTGCGGCATCTGCAATTACAGGTTCAGAGACATCGTGCGCATCAGAGGAGCCCACTCGGACCAGATATCCAAACTCCTGGGACATAACTACGGCAACGAGGTGATTCACAGAAATAACATGGTGGTGTTATAAGGGGGAAATCATGGATTCTGTCACAAGAGAAATGGAAGAGAAGGGAAAGATGGCCCGGGCAGCCAGGAAAAAGCTCGCCTTCTTCCCAACGCAGAGCAAAAACGAGGCCCTGCTCAACGTCGCTGAAGCTCTCATCACCAGGGAGGACGAGGTCCTGGCTGCCAACGCGACCGACTATAAAAAAGCCAGCAGTTCGGGGATGAACGAAGCCATGCTCGACAGGCTCATACTGTCGCCGGAACGCATTCAGAGCATCGCCAGGGACGTGAGGGCAGTGGCTGCATTGCCCGACCCGGTAGGAGAAATATTCGACATGCGCACCATGCCCAACGGCCTGTTGCTGGGGAAGAAAAGGGTTCCCCTGGGAGTGGTCGGAGCCATATACGAGAGCCGTCCCGATGTTACCATAGCCATATCAAGCCTGTGCCTCAAATCAGGCAACGCCGTCATCCTCAGGGGAGGCAAGGAGGCAATAAATTCCTGCACCGCACTGGCCAGAATAGCAATGGAGGCGACACAAGAAGCAGGCGTACCGCAGGGAGCAATCCAGTTCGTTGCGTCTCCCGGAAGAGCCCTGGTTAATCATATGCTCAAGATGAAGGAAACAATCAACCTGATGATACCTCGCGGTGGTGCTGACCTGATAAGGCTCGTCTCGGAGAATGCCACCATGCCGGTAATCACCGGCGGGGTAGGCGTCTGCCACATCTACATCGACAGGGAGGCGAATCTGGATAGTGCGGTAGCCATTGCCTATAACGCCAAGGTGCAGCGCCCCACGGTATGCAATGCCATGGATTGTCTCCTGGTCCACAGCCAGATCGCCGGAGAGTACCTGCCCTCCATCGCTACAGAATGGAGCAATGCCGGTGTAGAAATGCATTGCGATGAGCGGGCCATGGATATTCTGAAACCCTTCAACTTCGCAAACGCGGTCAGGGCAACAAAAGAAGACTGGGGGAAAGAATTTCTTTCCCTGACGGCCGCAATAAAAGTGGTGGACTCTCTGGATGAAGCCCTGGAGCACATCGATAAATACGGGTCGGGACATTCCGAGGCCATCGTAAGCGAGGATTACTCCGCAACCATGCGCTTTCTCAACGAGGCAGATGCCGCCTGTGTCTATGCCAATGCCAGCACGCGTTTCACCGACGGCGCGCAATTCGGTCTGGGCGCTGAAATAGGCATCAGCACCCAAAAATTCCACGCCCGCGGCCCCATGGGGCTAAAGGAACTTACCAGCTATAAGTGGATCATCTTCGGCAGCGGACAGGTTCGCCCTTAGGACAGAGTTCTCAAAGCAGCTTTTTGAATCTGGAGCAATCTGCCGATTCCATCCTGTGCCATAGTAATCAGGGTCGCCAGCTCATCCCTGGAAAAAGGTTTGCCTTCGGCAGTTCCCTGGATTTCCACAAATTCGTTCTTCTCAGTCATGACGACATTGAAGTCAACATCGGCACGATAGTCTTCCTCATAGCAAAGGTCAAGCAAAGCCGTGCCATCTACAAGGCCAACACTGACAGCAGCCACCATCTTGCCCAGGGGATTAAAAGGCAAGATGCCCCGTTTTCTGAGATTGTGAAAGGCCTGATACAGGGCAACATATGCCCCCGTGATAGAAGCCGTTCGCGTGCCTCCATCAGCCTGCAGAACATCACAATCCACCATGAAAGTCATCTCACCCAGGGCAGCTAAATTAACGGCTGCCCTCAGGCTGCGGCCAATAAGCCGTTGAATCTCCTCGCTTCTTCCGCTCGCTCTATCCCGTGACGTGCGGGTGAGCGTGGCGCGCGGCAGCATGGCATACTCTGCAGTGAGCCAGCCCTGGCCACTGCCCCTGAGAAAATGCGGCACCCTCTCTTCCATACTTACAGAGCACAACACCCTGGTTTTCCCCTGCTCGACTAGAACTGAACCTTCAGCAAAGCTCTGATACCCCAGAGTCATATGAACCGGACGCAGTTCATCACTGGCTCGATTGTCTATTCTGTCCATAAAGTCTCCTTCTCATCAACATGTACCCTTGATATAGTAAACGAAATGAGTTAACATGTAAACCAAATTATACAGGAATGGTGAAGGTGAAATGAAAAAAACTAAGTTAACCTGCCTTGGAGCTTGTCTTATCTTGTGTCTGGCGATATTCAGCGGCCTCATCGGCCAGCCATCAGTTGAAGCAAAAGCTGAAGAGACGGGCACCTCTCTTGCCAGCTTAGCACAAGAAACTTCACCAGAAGAAGCAAGAATTGCGCTCAGCACCAAGTACCCCGCACTGACAGGACCAGCGGATAAGAGTTTTGAGTTCGAAATCGATATGCTATACATCGGTGGTGACGCGGTAAATGACTTCGACCTTTCGGTTACGGCACCCACCGGTTGGGCAACCATGATACAAGAATCAACATACGACAAGAAACAGATAGCGCGCATTCGCCTCAATCCCATGGAATTCACTCCCAAGAGCGTGACAGTTGTCGCCATGGCGCCGTTCTGGCTCTATCCTGAACCAGGAGACTATACGATAACTTTCGAAGCTACCGAAGTCAGCTCCGGAACTCCTTCAGCAAGCCTGGACTTCACCGCAAAAATTACTGCCAGATACGGTCTTAGTGCCGCTTCTACCCTTGAGGGAGGCAGGCTAAACATCAAGACCAACGCGGGAAGTGAGGGCTATCTACCCATCACCGTAACCAATTCCGGGACTGCTGCCCTGGACAAAGTCACTTTCTCTTCCACGAAACCAGATGGCTGGAGCGTAGTTTTTCAGCCCGACAAGATAGAAGCGTTGTCTCCAGGAGATGCGCAGGAAATCGGAGTAAGCGTAACGCCCCCCGCCAACGCCATCGCTGGCGATTACATGATCACCCTGAATTTTAGCAGCGATCCCGACACCTCAACGGCGCCTCCCCAGATGGATATCAGGGTAACAGTGGCAACTTCAACCAAATGGGGCTGGATAGGTGTGGGCATCGTCATCGCCGTGATAGCCGGCCTGGCAGTAATTTTCACCCGCACGGGCAGAAGATAGTATATGGGACAGGTCGTTGTCGAGACCACCGATCTAACCAAGAACTACGGCGGCTTTACTGCCGTCGATAAGTTGAACCTTCGCATAGAAGAGGGCGAAATCTACGGATTCCTGGGGCCCAACGGCGCGGGCAAAACGACAACCATACTAATGCTGCTCGGACTGACAGAGCCCAGTTCAGGAACAGTACAGGTGTGCGGGCACATCCCAACGAGAGACCCCATCAAGGTAAAGCGCCTCGTTGGTTATCTGCCGGAGAGAGTCGGTTTCTATGAGGACTTAACCGCAGTGCAAAACCTGAAATATACCGCTGAATTGAACAGGTTGCCCCGGGGAGAGGCCGAAGAGAAAATCGCTGCTCTCCTGGCGACAGTGGGCTTATCCCAGGTAGCCGACCAGCAGGTGAATACATTTTCCAGGGGAATGAAACAGCGACTGGGCATAGCTGACATCCTGATAAAAGAGCCCAACCTCGCCTTCCTTGACGAACCCACTGTCGGCATAGACCCCAAAGGTATTGACGACATCCTCAACATTATCACAAACATGGCCAGGAAAGGGATAACTATAATTTTCTGCTCCCACCAGTTGCCACAGGTTCAAAAAATATGCACGCGCGTGGGCATATTTGCCAAGGGGCATCTGATAGTAGAAGGGCCCGTGAAACTCCTGGAAAAACAGGCACCAGAGGAAGGACAATACCGAATTGAGGTTCAAGTAGCCGAGCCGGTTCCCAAACTTGCCGAACTTATAAAGGGCATCAAGGGAGTAACAGATATCTCAGGGCCTCCCGAGTTACTTCTCATTACATGCAGCGCCGACTTAAGACCGCAGATATCCAGGACTGTCGTTGACTCAGGCAGTTCTCTGATAGGAATGAAGATAGAGGAATACAGCCTGGAAAAAATCTACAAGGAGTATTTTCACGAGGACTAAACATGTACGCTGTTTTTCGCAAAGAGCTAGCTGACCATTTCAACAGCAAGAGATTTATCATACTTTTTGCTCTGGCCTTCCTGGCAGCGATGTTCGCTATCTATATAGCCACCCAGAGCATCAGGGGAGAAGTCACCGCCAGCACCGAATTCATCTTTCTCAAGATATTCACCCTCAGCGGAAAAACGCTGCCTTCTTTCCTCTTTTTCATGTCGCTCTTCATTCCCATTATAGGCATAGCTCTGGGGTTCGACTCCATAAGCAGCGAATACTCCAGCGGAAACTTAAGCCGGCTTTTATCCCAGCCGATTTACCGCGATGCAGTAATTAACGGCAAATTTCTCTCAGGTTTAACGGTCCTGGCCATAATCATTGTCAGCGTCATAGCCATCGTCGCCGGATTGGGGTTGCGCACCATTGGCGTACCTCCAACATCAGAAGAGGTTCTGCGGCTGGTAGTTTTCGCCCTAATAAGCATAGCCTATGGAGCTTTCTGGATGGCCCTGGCCGTTCTTTTCTCAATTCTTTCCAGGAAAGCCTCCACTTCTATGCTCTCCTCCATTGGCCTGTGGATATTCTTTTTCTTTTTCATGTCCATGATTGCTGGCGCTATCGCCAATGCCCAGGTTCCACTCGATTCAAATTCTACGATAGAAATGATAACCCACAATGCTGAGATTTCAGGAACAATCGGACGCTTTTCTCCCTGCACTCTCTATGGCGAAGCCGTTGCCGCATTACTTGTACCCGAGCTGGCCAGCCTCAATCCTGCGCTAATGATGATAAGCACGGTTAGTGCAGGAAGAATGTTAACTCCCCTCCCCTTCAGCCAAAGTCTCCTGCTCGTCTGGCCACAGCTGGTAAGCATTGTAGCTCTGGCTGCCATATGCTTCGCTATCTCATACATCAGGTTCATGAGAGAGGAAATAAGGTCCATCTAGAGCCATACCGCGCTCAGCTGCTACTCTTCCACCCAGAGTCTCTCGCCATCCGTGATGAACTCAATGGTGCCGTCTTCATCCGTTCGAAAGAGGTTATTCTCACCCACCATTTCAACGAGCCTTTCTACCACTTCGTGTCCGGGATGGCCAAAGTTGTTATCTGCACCAACGGATATTGCCGCCACCTCGGGCTCAACTACTGCCAGAAACTGAGGAGAGGTGGAGGTGACACTGCCATGATGGGCAACCTTCAGCACGGTGCTTCTCAAACCGGGCCGCCCCTTAATAAGCTCAAACTCCGCCTCTTTTCTAATGTCAGCAGTAAAGAGAAAGCTCACTTTATTCCAGGAAAGCTTTAACACTACTCCGTTGTTATCTACATCGCTGCTGGTTCCCCGAAAGAGCTCCACCGGGGGATTAAGCACTTCCATTTTGATGCCATCACCCAGGTCGATCTCCTGTCCCCTTCTGGCTACACAGCGCTCGATCCCTCCCTCCTCTATGAGGTCAAGCCATTCTCGATAGATAAAGGAATCATAATCTATATCCGACCACAGCACTTGCTTCACTTCATATCGCTGCAGCACTTCAACCAGTCCGGTGACGTGATCGGCATGGGGCTGGGTAGATATCACCAGGTCCATGGTCCTGTCCCAGAAAGGAATCCTGCAGCCCAACTCCAGGTTCAATTTCTGGGAATCAGGGCCACCATCAATGAGTATGTTCTGACCGGAAGGAGTTTGAACCAGGATGGCATCTCCCTGTCCCACATCAAGAAGGCTCACGTGCAATTTACCATCAGGCAGGGTGAACACCAGCGACCAGACCAGGATGCTCACCACCAGAAGAAACGGCACAAGCCACTTTCGGAAAAACCGTGGCTGCGTTTCGGGCATATCCACTCTCATTTCTTTGTTCCGCGCATCAACCGGGAGTAAGTTTCGAGCAGTTGTCTTCTCCTGCTAATAGCTGCTACCGCTATCACCATGGCAATATAGTATCCCCACACTGGCCAGGTTGAATCAATGCTCACGGAAAAAGAGGAAAAGGGCAGAGCATCAAATCCACGGACCATCCCGAGCAGGTAGCTGAGAAAAAAACAGTCCAGGCAGCCAGTAATTCGAGCGACGACCGGAGCGAAAAGGCCACTGAAGGCGACCACCGCCGAGGTAACGATAATGGGAGGCAAAGCTGGCAGAGCCAGGAAAGTCGCCGGCAGGCCAACCAGAGAAATTACCTTGAAGTTGAAAGCAACCAGGGGATATACCGCTAACACCGCGGCCAGACTCACCGCGAAGGCGTCAACAACCATATTGCCAGCGGAAACCACCGTTCCCTCATTTCCGAAGACAGAGGCAACTCCTCCTCTACCCCACTTTCGGAGATAAGGATAGAAGAAGATGAGCCCCACCATAGCCAGAAAACTAAGTTGAAAGGAGACGCTCCACAAGATTTGAGGCTGGAATCCCACCATTACTGCAGCAGCGAAAGCCAGAGCGGTAACGGCGCTTCGCTGCCTGCCCAGGAGCTCAGCCAGCAAAAACAGGCTTCCCATAATTGCTCCACGAATCACAGGCGGATGCATTCCCGTAAGCAAGACATAAAACCAGATGCCCGCAAGGGCAAGCCAGACATATACGCCGTGCCGCCGGCCGAAAACCAGAACACCAAAACCAAGAAACATGGCGATAACGATGCCCAGGTGCAGGCCGGAAATCGCCAGCAGATGCGCCGTTCCCGTCCTGGAGAAAGCCTGCTGTACGTCATACGGTATGTTCCCCTTAATCCCCAGCAAAACGCCCTCTGCCAGAGCTCCCTGTGGTTCAGGCAGGGCTCTGGCCAGAGACAGGGAAAGTTTTTCCCTCAAGGAATAAAGCCACTGCAGAGCACTATCTCCCCGGCCACTGCCTGCAATATCCACCCTCGGGTAATACATAACAGAATATATTCCCTGCGTGGCAAGATAGCCCCGGTAGTCGAAATCTTCAAATTGAGGCGGCGTTTCCAGTTCCCCCACCACCTTGAGCACATCTCCATAACGATAGCCCGGATATCTGGGAACCCGTATCAGAACGGTGCCCGATACGTCACGATCTTCACCCCCCATGCTCACCAGGCTGGCTGAAAGCTTCAACCGGCAATGATCTGATCTAACATCAGGAGCCTCTGCTACCATGCCCTGTACTTCCACGATGCCGCCGTCGTTGCAAAAACAGAGGTCATGTTGATCGAATTGAGGTAAGCTGGAGGGGAAGTATAAAATGCCCCCAAGCAAGGCAAAAAGGCACAGTCCCATCACTATCAAGTTTTTCCTCTTCCCAGAGAGGACTGGAATGAAGAGAAAGGGAAGAAATCCGAGGGGAAGCAAAAAGAGAGGCAGGCTGAATTTGGAACCCAGGAATATGCCTGCTACCCAGGCACAGCTGATATAGAGCACCCACATAACAGGAACCTCAATCCAGCACGGTTATGTAATCTTTCACTTTTTCAAACGTCGCTTCACCGATATCCTTTACATGACACAACTCCTCGATTCTCTCAAAAGGGCCATGCTCACTTCTATAATCTACGATCCTCTGCGATAGCTCCTCACCGATGCCCGGCAGGGCAAGGAGAAGCCATGGTTCTGCCCTATTTATATCTATTTTCTGCCGGGGCTGTCTTTTCCCCTCCACGGAAATGTAAACCCCGATGAGGGCAGGAGCATTATCAGCTTCAAGACCGACATCCGAGAGAATTGACTGGATGGTGTCGCCATCTTTGAGAAGATATATGCCGGGATTGGCCACGTCACCACCAACGTAAACTTCCATCTCCTGCTGAGAAGCATTCACCTCCGGCAGAGCAATTTCTACAGGATGGCTTCTCCCGTATTTCGTTGCCAGAGTTACCCCACCGGCAGCCACAGCAACAATAAGAAGAACGGTTGCAAATAAGAAAAACCTGTTGCCCCGGTTCATAACACTCCTCCTTTCAGGACAAATTGCTCACCCCGCCCATCAATGGTAGAATTTCCCTATGGCAGGAAATTCCAGGACGGTAACTGTTAACCGTAAAGCTTATCACGACTACCACATCCAGGAAAGCATCGAGACCGGACTCGTGCTCAAGGGCTCCGAAATTAAGTCCATCAGGGCAGGCAGGATAAATTTGCGCGACGCCTATGCCAGGCCAGGGAACGGCGAACTGTGGTTGCACAACAGCCACATCGCCTCCTATGACGCTGCCAGCTACAATGTCCACGATCCAATGAGGCCTCGCAAGCTCTTGTTACACCGGAAGGAAATCGACAATCTGACCGGTCTGGCAAAACAGCAGGGTTTGACTCTGGTCCCACTCAAGTTATACATTAAGAGAGGCGTCGCCAAACTGGAGCTGGGAGTTGCCCGGGGGAAGAAACTCTACGACAAGAGAGAGACCCTTGCCCGCCGAGAGATATCCAGGGAAATGGACCGGGCGCTGAAGCGCAAAGCAGAGCGATAAGCAAGGAGAGGAGGAGAGCACATCGCAGGCAGGAAGATAAAAAAATAACCACAGTAAAGCAAGTCTGGGGGCGCGAGGTTTCGACAGGGGAAGGCCTACAAAATTGCAGGCTGAGGTGCCACTACCCTCACAAAACAAGTGGCAAAAAAACAATTGCCGAGCGCGAGCCGGTATTCGCTTAACCTTTAAAGGTTAGCCATCCAACCCGATCTCACCTCGATGGGTCGGAATTGGGTGTCAGAAATGTCGAGGTGCTCTGATTCCAACGCCGGTGAGGGTCAGCTAAGATAAATCGGCTGGTCTGGTCAGGCTCGGTCAGCAGAGAATGTCCAGATAAGATTAGCGGAGCTGACTAAGCTTGTAGCATATTTTGGCAACCTCCTTCTGGACGGGGAGTTCGACTCTCCCCCGCCTCCACCAGATAATTTGAGAACTGGTAGCCTCCCTTAACCACTGGCAAACTGCTTTAGAGACAAACTCAGGCCCATTATCACTGCACAGATACTTCGATACTCCCTTGGTTAAAAATAACCATTCCAGTACTTCAATTACTACTGACCGCCGAGCAAGAGAGCTTACCAATTTTTTAAATTGATCTCCTTCAGTAGCTCATTGTCCAGCGCTTGCTGGAATACTTATCCGCTTCATCCTGCCACAGCAAGCCACCAGCCCATCGACGCCTGCCCGGTGAGATAGAGGTCGCAAGATAGAATTGACCTGTAGCCCCGAAATGTAGCAAAATAGGGCAATTCGAATGCCTGAAGGAGGAACAAATGCAAGAAGTAGTAATCGTCAGCGGGTGTCGAACACCTATAGGAGCTTTCGGAGGCTCTTTAAAGAACATGAGAGTTATCGATTTGGGTAGCCTGGTAATTAAAGAGACCCTCAAGAGAGCAGGTCTGAAACCGAAATCCAGCCAGGAGCTCCTCAGTTACAGCCCCGATGCCCTCAGGAATGACGGGATGATGGAGATAGAACAGAAATACCATGATTATGACCCTTCCCTGAAAGACGTCCAGGTGGACGAAGTTGTCATGGGAAACGTTTTGCAGGGCGGACAGGGGCAGAATACCGCCCGTCAGGCAAGTATATATGCCGGAGTGCCCAAGGAGACACCGGCATTTACGGTGAACAAGATATGCGCCTCGGGGTTAAAAGCTGTCACGACGGGGGCCCAGACCATAGCAGCAGGAGATTCCGATGTCATCATCGCCGGAGGCATGGAATGCATGAGCCACGCTCCCTACGTCCTGCCCAAAGCCCGCTGGGGATACCGCATGGACGTCGAGGCCAGAGGAGAATTGATAGACCTGATGGTATTCGATGGTCTATGGGAAATATTCTACGATTACCACATGGGAAATACTGCAGAGGAGATCGCCGACAGGTATGGCTTCACGCGCGAACAGCAGGACGAGATAGGATACCTCAGCCACTACCGGGCGCGGAAAGCCATCGCAGAAGGCCTGTTCAAGGATGAAATAGTGCCCGTTCCCATACCCCAGAGGAGAGGTGACCCCATCATTTTCGACACCGATGAGCGCCCCATGGATACAACGCTCGAAAAGATGGCCAGGCTCGGTCCGGCCTTCCGCAAGGGCGGAACTGTAACCGCAGGAAATTCCTCGGGAATCAACGACGCCGCAGCTGCCGTGCTCCTCATGTCCGCCGAAAAAGCCAGAGAGATGGGCCTTGAACCCATGGCAACCATCAAGGCCTGGGCTTCAGGCGCTATAGACCCCAAATACATGGGGCTGGGCCCTATCCCTGCGGTGAGGAAAGTCCTCAAGAAGACAGGACTGACCAACAAAGACCTGGATATCATTGAACTCAACGAAGCATTTGCCTCACAGACGCTGGGCTGCATGAAAGAGCTCGGCTGGACGTTCGACGACATCAACCTTCATGGCAGCGGTATCTCACTGGGACATCCCATCGGCTGCACCGGAGCCAGGATGGTGGTTACTATGATTCATGACTTGAAGAAACAGAATCTGCACCGTGGGTTGATAACTATGTGCATTGGTGGAGGGCAGGGAATGGCAGCTATCATAGAAAGGAATGTTTAAAGCTACGTTCCTTTCTTTTTGTAATCCGGGCACCAGATAGCTCTGTGGCGCTCAGGGAGGTTGCAGGCGTTGCGCCAGTTCCACTGGCAGCTATCGCAGAGCACTACCTCCATTCCCAGAGCTTGCTTCACTTTGAGTTTTAGCCTGTCCCCCAGGCCAGGAGATTCTTTGCGCATAGCGGATCTCATGAACTCTTGGAAAGATTATCCAGAAACTCAGCGTTGGTCTTCGTTTTGGCCAGCCGCTCAAGTATCCTGCCTGTTACATCACTGCGATTGGAGGAGGAGGAATCATCGTCTATCATGCCGACCATACGCCTCAATAACCACACCTGCTTCACGGTATTTTCATCCAGTAAAAGCTCTTCCCTTCTCGTGCTGCTGGGCACAATATCTATGGCGGGGAAAATCCTCTTCTCAGCCAGCCTTCTGTTCAGGTGAAGCTCCATATTGCCCGTTCCTTTAAACTCTTCATATATGAGCTCGTCCATACGGCTTCCTGTATCCACCAGACAGGTAGCAATGATAGTTAAACTGCCACCATCTTCAATATTGCGCGCGGCGCCGAAGAACTTCTTTGGAGGATACAAAGACGCCGAATCAATGCCACCGGACAGAGTGCGTCCGCTGGAAGGCATTGCCAGATTATAGGCCCTGGTGAGTCTGGTAATGCCATCGAGCAGAATAGCCACATCCCTACCCGTTTCCACCAGCCTTTTAGCTCTTTCCAGAGCCAGTTCAGCAACCCTGGTCTGCACATCAACGGGCTCATCAAAAGTAGCCCCCACGACCTCAGCCTTGACCGATTTCCTCATATCAGTAACCTCTTCAGGCCTCTCTCCGATAAGACAAACCATCAAATGTATATCAGGACAATTCAAGGCAATGGCATTGGCAATTGCCTTGAGGAGTAAGGTTTTACCCGCCTTGGGAGGCGATACAATAAGCCCCCTTTGCCCCCTTCCTATCGGCGCTACCAGATTGACCAGCCGGGTGGACAACTCACCCGAGGTCGTCTCCAGATTTATGAGTTCGTCAGGAAATATAGGAATCAGGGAACGGAAGCTTCGCCGCACCCGCGCTGATTCAGGATCAAGATCATTGATGCGCTCCACCCGCAACAGGCTGTAGTATCTTTCAGTTTCCTTGGGAGGCCTGGCCTGCCCGTAAACAGAATCACCGTTTTTTAAATTGAAGCGGCGTACCTGAGAATTAGATACATATACATCATTAATTCCCCGCATAAAAGTGTCCTGCCGCAAGAAACCGTATCCTTCATCCATGATATCCAGGACACCTGTCACAAACAAATTTCCACCCTGCTCAGTCTGACATCTGAGGACCTCCCTGGCGAGGTCTGGTTTTTTTAGAGAGGCATAGCCAGCAATACCTCTCTCCCTGGCGATTGCTTCCAGCTCATCTCTTGTTTTACTCTCCAGTTCAATCAAATTCATCGTTGCACTCTTCTCTTCTTTCGAAATTTCCCCTGCGCTGAAGCAGGATATGAATACGCTACCTCAGAAAAGCAATTTGTTTTTTCATCTGCTAACGACAGTCGTATTGCCAAAGATACCTCTCCAGTCATCCAGAAAACGCTTGACGCCAATATCCGTCAGGGGATGGTTTATCATCTGTAGCAACACCTTATACGGCACAGTGGCTACATGCGCCCCTGCCCTGGCAGCTAACAGACAATGCTGGGTATGCCTGATACTGGATGCGATTACCTGAGAAGGCAATTGATAATGTTCCAGATAATCCACGACCTCAGCCACCACCTGCATGCCATCCTCACCGACATCATCAAGTCTTCCCACGAAGGGACTGATGAAAGTAGCTCCCGCTGCCGCTCCCAGCATAGCCTGATTAAAGGAAAAACACAGGGTTAAATTGACCTTTATATTCTCCTTCGACAACACCGAGGTGGCCTCTATCCCTTCAAGCGTGGCAGGTATTTTAACCACAACGTTTTCTGCCCACATGGCTATCCTTCTGGCTTCCAATATCATGCCTTCGGCCTCAGTACTCAGTACCTCTGCCGAGACAGGCCCTGGAACGATAGAGCAGATCTCTTTAACCAGTTCCTGATAATTTACTTCGCCCTCTTTAGAGACAAGACTGGGATTGGTGGTCACACCACTGATAACTCCAAGCCTCACCCCATGCTTGATGTGCTCTACATTGGCAGTATCCAGAAAGAATCTCATATTTCCTCCATCAGTCACGGAAAAGCCATCTTGCCCAAACTTCACGCGCTACCGCGCGCCTGCCAGACCCAGAGGCATACAACAAGTCTCACCTCTATTGCAATATGACTGCAGATTAAATCGCACCCGAAGTGACAATTACATCCGAGGCTTCCGGAACCTCACCTGCCCTCAGAACTAACAACATCACCCACGACAAAAAGACACCCCAACATCCAAGAACATAAGGACAATCCGTATTCCGAAGCAGAATATAGTCTGAAGCTGGTTTTAGTATAAGTACTCAAGGTAAACCTTGTCAAGTATCAGTCTCTTCCAAAGCTACTCCCCCAACAACGCATGGCCTCTCCCTTGAAATTGTGCGTCAGAGGTGGGAAGATATCATGGCGCAATATTTTTCGCTAATGTGATATGCTATGTAGTCAAATATGAGTATCGTTCGGTTAATCGTTGTCACTGCCTGTTGCATATCTGTCACAGTGGTAAACAGCGCCTGGAAATCCGCGTAAACCCAGATCTGTCTTCTCATCATTACCAGGGCATAAAGGCCCTGATGGAGAGGGATGCCTTCATGGTACATCTCTTCCGCGTACTGCACCTGATCCATTAATCTGCATACCTCTTTATAGGGATCCTTGCTGAAATACATCACCTTCAGGTTCCGGAAGATGAAAGCTGCTCTCTTGATATGCTTATCCCTGGGGAGACCGTGATATGCAGTAGTGCGGGGATTTCTCACAAGATATATGTGCCATTGCTCGGCGATGTCCCCAGCGTGTTTCTCACTAAGATCCATCAACTTGTCGGCAATTACCCTGTACATGATTAACAATCCTCCTCTAAAAGGTGCTTCAAATTTACGTCACCCTGGTCCAATTTCCTCCGTGGTTATTCCTCAAAAGATAAATTGCATCCTTGAAACTGAAGCTTCAGCATACCATACAAAGATAACATTATTCAAGGCGCATAAGGCACCCTGGCAATCAGCACGAGGGCCGGCAGTTCTCAATCTTCCAATGCCACAGAGGACAGGCAGGAATAAACAGCTCCTCCGCCTGTCAGATGGCTTCTCATCAAATTAACAGAATCGACTTCGAAGGCGCGTTTTCCCTCGAATTCAGTTGCCGCTATCAGTCCTCCAAGGCTATTCAGTTGCACGGACGATATGCCCTGATTGACGCGGGCCAGTGTCAGGTGTGCCGTAAAGGGTCGCATTTCACGGGCAAACCCCAGGGAGGCCAGAGACAAATCAAGGGAACGTTGCAACTTCAACAGCTGATTTACCTCACCTGAAATACCAACCCATATTATTCTGGGGCGCTTCAAATCCGGAAAGCCCCCCAGCCCCGCAAGCTCCAGTTGAAAGGAAGAAATCCCCCGCCGCGATTTTGCCATGACTTCGGTTATCTCTGCCACCTGTTCAAAGGAAATATCGCCCAAAAATTTCAGCGTCAGGTGAATGCCATCAACATTCACCCATCTGACAAACCTGTGCCCGCCTCTTTCCATCTCTTTCCTCAACATGGCCAGTTCTTTTCTAACTTCCAACGGCAGCTCGATAGCGATAAAGGAACGGATTCTTCCAGGACTAGATGGCATTTCTTCCTCCGCCAGCGCCAGACAACAGAGTTTGAGCATTTTCCCCCAGAATTTTGCCCTTGTCTTCCTGGGAAATATCAAGGCTGTGAACCTGAGCCATTATCCTGCCCTGGGAAATAAGAGGATAGTCACTGCCAAAAAGTATTTTGCCACTGCCCACAATATCACTCACCTGCTTGAATATTTGGGCCTGGTAGAGAAAATTAGTCGCTGCGGTATCGAAGAAAACATTGTCCAGTGCTTTAGCCACCTCGGGCATCAGGGCATAGAAAGGCAAGCCTCCTCCCCAGTGAGCACAAACCAGCTTTAAGTAAGGAAATGCCTTTATCAGGGAATATAAGACTCCCGGCGTAATGTTGCCCTTACCAACGTACTCATGCCCCACAGGTTCAGAGGCATGCGTAAGAAAAATTATGTCATGCTCCACCGCGAAATCGACCAGGGGCTTCATCAGAACTTCATCTGCAAGATCAAAACGCTGAACATCAGACCTCATTTCTCCAACGCCTTTAGCTCCCGCGAGAACACATCTCTCCAGTTCCCTGACAGCAGCATCCCCTGCTCTCGGCTGAACGCCACAAAATCCCACAAGCCTGTCAGGGTACCGCGACACGGAATCCAGAATATAATCGTTGGTTTCCCGGCAAAGTTCCTGACCCGTCCAACCGATGTTTAAAACCACCGAGCAGTCAACGCCACTGTCATCCATGCTGGCAATGAGCTCTTCAGCGGTTACCAGCTTCGCCTTCGCACTGGAATAAAGCAAAGCAAAACAGGCATCCCTCCTGATATATTCATCGCGCCTTTCCCTTACCCAGGGGGGAAATATATGAGTATGAAAATCTACAACCACCAGGGCATTATACCTCAGCCAAACGAACATCCTCAATAGCGCATGCTGGCTCATGGACACAAAGGGCATACTTGGGTTAAAATCTATCACATAGCAAGATGCTCCAGGCAAACATTTTTAATTACTCCCTGACCGATCTCGAAGAAACGGCCAGGAAGTTGCGCCGTCATGTGATTACCATGATAACCGCAGCGGGCAGCGGACATCCTGGAGGTTCTCTCTCTGCAGCTGACATCATAACCGCACTATATTTCAAGGTCATGCGTCATAACCCCAAAGACCCGCAATGGCAAGACCGCGACCGATTTATATTAAGCAAGGGACATGCCGCCCCTGTTTTATACGCTGCCCTTGCGGAAAGCGGCTACTTTCCTGTAGAGGAACTGAAAACACTGAGAAAACTGGATAGCTGTTTGCAAGGACATACCGACAGAAATCTCACGCCGGGAGTGGAGATGTCGGCGGGTTCTCTGGGCATGGGCTTATCTTTCGCCATCGGCGTTGCCCTGGCTGCCAGGCTCGATACAAAAACATACCGGACATATGTTCTGCTCGGCGATGGAGAATGCGACGAAGGACAGATATGGGAAGCAGCCCTGTCAGCAGCCCACTTCAAGTTAGATAATATAACAGCGATCATAGACCGCAACGGCATACAACTTACCGACTGGACCCGAAATGTGATGAACCTCGAACCCCTGAGTCAGAAATGGCAAGCCTTTGGCTGGCATGTCATCGAGATAGACGGGCACGATTTCCGCCAGATACTGACCGCCCTGGAGGAAGCCATGACAATCAAAACCCGGCCCGCGGTCATAATCGCTCATACCACCAAAGGCAAAGGAGTCAGCTTCATGGAAAACAAGGCAGCTTTTCATGGCAAGGCACCCACACCAGAAGAAGCTGAAAGGGCGCTAAAGGAACTGGAATAGCATCATCACGGCAGAGGCAGTGAGTAAGGGAGAAAGATAATCCGATGAATGAAGCAGCCCCACGCGAAATTTACGGCAAAACCCTGGTATCCCTCGGAAGGCAAAATCCAGACATCGTCGTTCTGGATGCCGACCTGTCTCCCTCAACTATGACACACTACTTTGCCAGGGAATTCCCTCAGCGATTCTTCGACTGTGGCCTGGCAGAACAGAACATGATGGGCATAGCTGCAGGGCTGGCTGCTTCAGGGAAAATTCCTTTTGCCAGCACCTTTGCTGTCTTCGCCTCCTGCCGCTGT
The DNA here is from genome assembly GCA_021162545.1 of Dehalococcoidia bacterium. GTDB lineage: Bacteria > Chloroflexota > Dehalococcoidia > GIF9 > AB-539-J10 > M55B177. The sequence goes on from JAGGYM010000052.1 coordinate 23,762, forward strand.
TTCGACCAGGTGAGGATATGCCTCTCCCAGACAAAATTAAACGTCAAAATCGTCGCCACCCACGGGGGAATCTCCGTGGGAGAAGACGGCACTTCTCACCAGGCCATCGAGGATTTAGCTCTCTATTGCGCGCTGCCTGGCTTCACCGTGATTGTCCCCGCCGACGCTGTGGAAACAGCCGCAGCCGTAAAGGTAGCAGCAGCTACTTATGGCCCCTTCTACATTAGACTGGGCCGCCCCAAAATTCCCATTATCTACCCTGAAAGCTACCCCTTCACAATCGGCAAAGCAGTAACCATGCGGAGAGGCAAAGACGTTACCATCATAGCCACCGGTATCATGGTAGCCAAAGCACTGGAAGCATCGAACTCTCTGGCAAAACAGGGCATAGAATGCCGCGTAGTTAACATGTCCACCATCAAGCCCCTGGATGAGGAAGCCATAATCAGCGCAGCTTCAGAGACAGGAGCTATAGTCGTAGCGGAAGAACACCTGGCCCAGGGAGGGCTGGGCAGCAGGGTTGCTATGACAAGCAGCAAAGAAAGGCCCGTGCCCATGGAATTCGTCAACCTGGGTGAAAGGTATGCCGTGTCAGGCAAATCCAGTGAATTGCTTCAAAGATACGGACTGACCGATAGAGAGATCGCAAAAGCAGTAAAGAAAGCAATCGAGAGGAAATAATAGCTCACACAGAGGAGCAGGTTCTATCACTTCAGGTAGCATGGCAGAAAAATCATTCATTCTCACAAGGGTAAACATCGAGGCTCTATTAAATGAAACCCCTCCCCTGATCGAGGAGGCGCCGCGCATTCAGGATCAAGTTCAACCCAATGGCATCGACCTGACCATAAAAGAAATAACCTCATTTTCCTCCCCCGGCAGCATAGGCTTCAGCAACGAAGTTAGAGTCCTCGCCCGCAACTCCCCCTCGTTGTTTGGTAACTCTGAAGCCACGAACTTACCCGCAGGGTGCTACCTAATTACCTATAACGAAATCGTTCACCTTCCCAGGGACATTATGGCCCTGGGATTGCCACGTTCCAGCCTTCTGCGCTGCGGCGTCAGCATCCACACTGCCGTCTGGGACGCAGGGTATTCAGGAAGATCCCAATCCTTGCTCACAGTGCATAACCCTGCAGGTTTCTATCTGTACAGGAATGCCCGGGCCATGCAGCTCATCTTTTTCCATCTGAGCCAGGAAGTTGAGCAGGGATACAACGGCATATTTCAGGGGGAAAACATCCAGGCTCCTTTTCATAGTAACAGGAAGAATATGTTAGAATAAGGCCAATGCATTCTGCAGAGAGAATCAACAATAAGAACTCACCGACTTATCTATACTTCCGAGTGGCAGAGCAAAAAAAAGGAGCGCTTCTACTTTTCTTTATCCTGGAAATTAGAGGAGATATAACATGGCCAGGTTTTTGATAGCTCCCAGGGACACGAAATTCTACGACTTGTTTGAGCAACAGTCCACTAATTTGGTCACCGGCGCCGACAAGCTGGTCGACCTGTTCGAGAACTATAGAGACGTTGAATTGAAGGCAAAGCAACTCAAAGAGTTGGAAATGCAGGGCGACACTATAACCCACGCGATAATGCAGAAATTGCACAGCTCCTTCGTGACTCCAATCGACAGAGAGGATATCGCTCTCCTGACTCACACCATGGACGACATAATGGATTTCATCGAGGCTGCCGGCAGGACAGCTTATCTTTACCGCGTGGAACAACCCATGGACAGAGCTCGACAGTTAGCTCTGGTCATAGCCAGGATAACTTACAAGTTGAGCGAAATAATGCCCTGTTTGCGCCATCGAGAACAATTCAAGAAGATCCTGGAGGAGTGCGTAGAGATCAACAGACTGGAAAACGAGGCTGACGATATACACCATGCCGCTACTGCTGAACTGTTCCATAATTACTCTGACGCATGTTTTATCATCAAATGGCGCGAAATATACCAGCACCTGGAGAATGCCACCGACCGAGGCGAGGATGTAGCCGATATCCTCGAAGGGGTCGTCTTGAAGAATGCCTGAATCTCTGGCATTATTAATCGGGATAATTGCAGTCGCCATTGCTTTCGGTATCGCCAATGGTTTTAACGACGCCGCTAACGCCATTGCCACGGTGATTGGTACGCGCAGCCTCTCGCCCCGGTCCGCCATAATTATGGCAGCCTGTTTCAATTTTCTCGGAGCAGCCACAGGCAGCGCGGTGGCTATAACCATCGGCAAGAATATTATCTCTCCTGAAGCCCTGACCATGAACATCTTGCTCGCAGGCGTAGGAGCAGTTATCATCTGGGCCTTTATGGCCACGCGCCTTGGGATGCCCATAAGTTTAACGCATGGACTGGTTGCCGGACTGGTTGGAGCCGGCATCGCCACCTCAGGCCCCAATATCATAGTCTGGGGAGTTCTGGGCAAGGTATTTTCTGCCGTCGGCATCGCGCCTCTCCTGGGATTCACCGCTGGTTTCCTGACAATGGTAGCCATAGTATGGCTCTTCCATAAATGGATTCTCTCAAAAGCACGGCGTTTCTTCAGCAACGCACAGGTTGCCGCGGCCGCCTTTCTGTCTTACAGCCACGGCAAAAATGACGGACAGATGCCCATTGCCCTGATATCCATGGCTTTAATGGTACATTACGGATCAGGGGAGTTTGATATCCCCTTCTGGGCAGTTGCAGCCTCAGCGATCTCAATCAGTCTGGGAACGATCCTCGGCGGATGGCGAGTCATTCAGACCCTGGGACTGAAGATGACCACCCTGCGCCCCGCCCAGGGCTTCGCAGCCACGGCCTCAGCTGCCGCTGTTATCGAAGTCGCTTCACACCTTGGTATCCCGGTGAGCACCACTCACTGCATAAGCACAGCTATAATGGGCGCAGGTACCATAAAGCGCTTCTCTGCAGTGCGCTGGGGAATCGCCAGAAACATCGTCTTGACCTGGATACTGACTTTCCCTATCTGTGGCGCCCTCGGCTGGCTCATTGCCTCCGCTCTGAAGCTCCTTTCTTAGTCACCAATCGCGAAGAAGCCACCTCCAGAGCAGCTCCGGCACCAGGGCAGACAACAATAAGGGGAATTACAAATCGTCCACCAGAGGAATACTTGTTTCAAACCCATGAGCCCCCGGCATCACAGGATCCACAACAAAGGGAGAAACGACCTGCATTACGGACACGTGCCATGGTTTTTATTCACAACGGCAGATTCGAGCTCCAGGAGAGCCCGCTTCCTATGTAACCCGCCGGCATAACCAACCAGATTACCAGCCACCCCAACGACACGATGACAGGGAACTACAATGGCCACAGGATTACTGCCAGCCGCCCTCCCAACTGCCCGGGCAAAACTTGCGCTGCCAAGGCTGTGCGCCAGACAGCGATACGAACGGGTCTCTCCATAAGGGATACGACATATCAATCTCCACACCTCGAGTTGGAACGGCGTTCCTCGCAAGTCTAGAGGCACGCTGAACTGACATGGTCCTCCGGCAAAATACGCATCGAACTCGCCTGCCAGAATATCATTATACTTACCCGTACCATGCAGTTGCTCCCCACTCCGCTGCCATTGCATAGTACGGCCACCCACTTCACCCTCAGGCACCACGCATACCACCCCTCCCTGAGAACTGATAAGTGCATATCTTCCCAGCGGACTGGCATACCTCCTGATGAAAAATGCCTCCCTCATGAGCCTCCGAGAGCACAGGAAATACCCGACTCCCATTGAAACACAAGCCTTCCTGCCCTCATCCAGTGAGAAAAGGTATTATCTATTGCTTTAACTAAATTCATCACTTCCCCATGTCCAGGAAGCGCGAATTGTATGCCTTAATCAACCCGCTGTCGGCAAAACTGAAATACCTGTCTTCATTATTGCCCACGATGATATGGTCCAGCACCCTGATCTGCATGACATTGGCTGCAAAGACCAGGTCCCTGGTTATCCGCCTGTCACTATCGCTGGGTTCGGGATTCCCCGAAGGGTGATTATGGGCAAAAATTAGAGCGGCGGCATTATATTTAACAGCCATCTCTATAATTTTCCTGGGGTAAACAACGCTGGCAGTCAACGTCCCCTGAAAGAGGTTCTCCTCCTGGACAAGCTGATTTTGAGCGTTCAAAAACATCACCTTGAAGACCTCCTCCTTGAGGTCCCGCATCGAGAGAGACAGGTATTCAGAAACGTCCTTCGATGATTTATAAGCCGGCCCATCAAAGATCTGCTCCTTGAGAAAACTCCTGGCCAGTTCCTGCACGAACTTGATGACAAAAATACTATATGGAGTGATTCCTTTAATTTTCCTCAACTCCTCTGGAGACGCCTGCAAAACGCCCCGCAGATTCTCAAACTTCGCCAGTGCTCTTTTTGCCTGTGGCTTGCAATCCACGCGGTTTGTCCCCAGCATCAACAGCATCTCTACGATTTCATAATCGTGAAATGCCTTAATTCCGGACCGGCTGAACTTCTCCCGTAGCCTCTGCCTGTGCCCTGCCCTGGTATCTTCAAAGTCGGTTGCCATTTCTTCAAATTATATATTTCTATTATACTTATGGGAACTCCTTTAGCCAATAAAATGTTACGTTACTTTATTTGGACCATCGGATGCCAGATGAACAAGGCAGAATCGCTGCAAATAGCCCGCTGCCTTCGCTCCTCTGGATATCAAGCAGTAAGTTCGTTCGAGCGCGCCGATTTGATTGTGCTCAATACCTGCGTGGTAAGACAAAGCGCTGAGGACAAAGTTCTGGGCACGCTGGGCTTGTTGAAAGGATTAAAGGAAAAACGCCCGCTTCTCTCCATATTGACTACCGGATGTTTTGTTAATTCCAACATCGAGGGATTAAAAAAACGGTTCCCCCAGGTCAATCTTTTCTTCAAGCCTGGAAATTACTCCAAACTGATTGACTGGCTTCAAAAACAAGGCCTCCCTGTTGCCGAGCAAGAAATTACTTTCCCCATTTCCAATTCACCATGCGCCCTGGTCCCCATCATTCAGGGTTGTAACAACTTCTGCTCCTACTGCATCGTTCCTTACAGACGGGGGAGAGAGGCAAGTTATCCCGTAGAAAAAATACTCCGCGAAGTACGGGAGATGACCCATCAAGGCGTCAAAGAGATAACGCTACTGGGACAAAACGTCGATTCATACGGGCATGACCTGCCGGAAAAACCGGAGCTGGCAGACCTGCTCGCCAGATTAAATGATGTCGATGGACTGGAAAGGATCCGCTTTCTGACAAACCATCCCAAGGACATGAACTTGCGGCTCATTGAGACAATGGCCTCTCTGCCCAAGGTGTGCGAACACCTTGAATTGCCCTTTCAGGCAGGCGATGACGATATACTGCAGGCCATGAGGCGAGGATATACCATAGCGCGATACAGGGAGCTCATTCACAGCATTCGCGGCATCATTCCCAATGTGTCCCTGAGCACCGATGTCATCGTCGGTTTCCCCGGAGAAACAGAGAAGCAATTTGAACGCACCCTTTCTCTGCTGGAAGAGGTTGGATTCGATGTGGTTCACATAGCGGCTTATTCTCCCCGCCCCGATACCATCGCCTGGCGAAAATACAAAGACGACGTTCCCACAGAAACCAAGAAGCGAAGATTTGCCACAATCGAGGAACTGCAAACCAGAATAGCCGGTGAGATAAACGCGCAACTTCACGGCCGGATGGCGGAGATACTGGTTGAAGGCAAGAAGAGAGGTAAATGGTACGGGCGCACCAGAAACAACAAGCTGGTATTTTTCCAGAGCGATGCAGACCAGCAGGGCAAGATGGTGAAGGTAGAAATTGACAGGACCAGCCCCTGGGCATTACAAGGCCAACCCAAATATACTATAATATAGGCAGTTAAGAATACCTGTATAAAGGAGATTTGCAATTATGGAAGGTGGATTTGAAGGCATTGCCCCGATGATTATATTTCTGGTGCTGATATTTGCCATGATGTATTTTTTCATGATCAGGCCACAGCGCAAGAAACAGAAGGACTTCCAGGACCTGATGAGCATGCTAAAAAAGGGAGACAAGATAGTTACTGCCGGCGGCATCTACGGGCAAATCGAGAGCATCAATGATGAGTCAGCGATCGTGAAAGTGGATTCAGGAGCGACGATAAGAGTAGCCAGAGGGAGTATCACTACCAAGCAAGGTGCCAGGCCAACTAAATAAGGCTGCGCCTTTATCGGGGGAAAAGGGGGAAACCGCCACTTGCCCGGGCTCATGGCCAGGGTCAAGGGAGGTTATCTTATGTCTGATTTTCCTCTTTTCCTTCAATTTCTATAGTGACCTGATAAACTCCAGCTGGAGGATTTCTCCGGTAGCATCGGTGATCTTGCATCCATCACCAATGCGCCAACCCACTACCCAGATGACTTGTCCATGCGCGCAAACTACAGGGACATCGCCCCGCAAGGAACGCGGTATCTTAGCATCGACCATGAATCTCCGTAATTTTTTGGGCATACCCATGCCCAGGGGCTGAAATCTATCCCCCCGCTGGCGCTGACGGACAGATAATTCAACTCCCGTTCGTTGCAAATCAAATTCAGCGGTAAGTCTCTCGCCACCCGGTTTCCTGGCCTCTTCTCCCCACCCAAAATCATGCCCATCAGCACGGGAAAAAATGCTGGCCAGCACCCTCCACCCTGGCAAAATCGTTTCTCCCGGCACTTCGAGAAGAGTCTCCCCCGGCAAGGGCAGAACGGGGCGACAAGGTAGAGGAGATAACTCCAAGATGACCCTGCCATACTCTGTCCGGCAGACGAGGCCACGAGGCAAGGCAATTTTCTTACCCGTCACCTTATTCAACAAGGCCCTTACCAGTTCAATGTGCTTTGCCTCAATGTCCCTGGAATCCCCCAGTGTCCTGGCAATACCCAGCCTAATAATTTGTCTCTGCAAAGATACGGATAAGCCACAGAGCTTTTTGCTATCCAGGCCAACAGCACCACCCTCCTGCCAGGCCATGTCATCCCACAACTGAAGAGCCTGTTTCTCCATGAAAGACTGGTCCTCGCCGGCTATCTCAGCCAGGCGCAACAACCCCTCATCCACATTTGGATTATATCCTCTCAGCAACGGCAACAGCTCGAGGCGAAGGCGGTTGCGAAAAAAAGAGAGCGACATATTGGAAGAATCCATCCGTGCGCCAAGTCCATGTTCCTGACAGTAATTCTGTGTCTCCTCCCTGGTAAGCTCAAGAAGAGGCCTGACCACAACCAGATTACCCTCTCCCTGCTGCAATGGGACCCCTTCGCCATACATCATGGGAGAGCAAGGCTTCAGTCCACACAGGCCGGAGACTCCCGTTCCCCTCAATATATGCATCAAAACGGTTTCCACCTGATCATCTCTGGTATGACCCACAATCACTCTCCTGGAGCCAGTTTCACCGGCAACTTTAGCAAGAAAGGAGTAACGCAATTCCCTCGCTGCTTCCTCAAGAGAACACTTCTTCCTCGACCTGTAACCGGCCACATTCTGTCTGCCAACAGTAATAGGAAGGGAAAGATAACCGGCCAGATCAGCCACATACCTGGCATCTGAATCGGACTCATCGCCCCGGAGTTCATGGTTCAGATGCGCTACATGAAGCTCCACGCCAAGTTCATCGCGCCACCTGGCCAGAAGATGAAGCAAACACACCGAATCAGCTCCGCCTGATACAGCAACGATCAACATCTCCCCACCAGGCATCAGTCCATACTGACGGATAAAATTTATCACTCTTGATTCTGTATCTGTCATGGCATTTTCCCGGCTACTGGTGAACAATTGCGGCAATATTTCAAAGATGCCTAACGGCTCTCCGCGTGATAGCTGACAAATCTGTCCAGGGCACAAGCAGCGCGCTTCATCGAAGGATAGACAGGAATCCCCGCAGAGATCAATTTCTGTTGCAATTCAGCACCTAACTCCATCATACCAGCAACTCCCTCAGATGACAGAACCACCATCAGGGGTTTTGAGCATATCTTTCTGAAATCCCCGATCGCTTCAACCTGTTTTTCCATCGAATCGCTCCTTTTGCTATTGAGAACAGAAACGATCAAAGAGATATCGACAACCAGGAAATCTACTCCCCCATAACCACCAAGCAACCTGAGCGCGCGAGAAAAAAGCACCGGATCCCAGGACATAAGATAGGAGTCAACCGGGTTGCGGATGCTCGAGCCTTCCCGGGGAGTAAGTTCGAGCAACTTTCTCCTGGTTTCGGGAGAAAAAGGTGGAACGGAGAACCCATAGCTTTCGCAAGAATCAGCAGATTGAACGCTCCTCCCCCCACTAATACCTATAATGCCCGCTCTCCTTCCACGCATCGGTTTGAGATAAGAGAAGGCAATCATGAGGTCCATCATTTCGTCCAGGTCATTAACCAGTATGGCCCCGGTCTGCCTGCAAACGGCTCTCCAGACCGATATAGCTCCAGAGAGAGAGCCAGTATGCGAAGCCGCCGCCTGACTTCCCGCTACAGTTCGACCGCCTTTAAGTATTATCGTCGGCTTGACCCTCGCCACCCCACTTAATGCTTTGAAGAACCTCTCCCCCTGCTTCACGCCCTCGATATAAAGCCCAATCACTTCGGTATCATCATCCTGGGCAAGGTACTCCAAAAAATCGCTTTCATTCAAATCGCAGGCATTTCCATAACTCACCCCTTTGCTAAAATAAATGCCCCGGCTGGTGCCTATTTCTATCAATTCCTGTGAATTTCCTCCGCTCTGAAAGAGAAACCCTACTTTACCGCTCCGAGCCAGACGCGGCACGGTATTGAGGATAGTCAGCCCATAAGCAGGATAATAAATTCCCAGGCAATTTGGCCCTATGAGACGCACTCTACCGCTACGGGCAGTATCCAGCAACGTCTGCTCCAACATTCTGCCATCATCATCTCCCGTCTCGCTGAATCCTGAAGTAAAGAATTGAACCGCCTTAACCCCCTTACTGACACAATCCGCTACAAGCCGTGGAGTAAAAGGAGCAGGAAGACAGCAAATAACATAGTCGACCGGCGCGGGAATATCCAGAAGGCTTTCATAAAACTTCAACCCGGCAATTTCACCCCCCTGACGGCCAACGGGGAAAAGATTACCTCTATACCCAAACTGCATCAAAGAAAACAGGTACCGTTGCCCCCAGCCCGCTTCATCCAGAGAAACTCCCACCACTGCTATTGAGCGAGGATGGAATATGCCCTCCAATTCCTGCCTGCCAGAACTATCTTCCTGAACCATTTTAAGCTATCATCAAATTCACTATTCTTATCTTAAGGTGAATATGTGCCTTCCAGCATCAATCCCGTGCGGTGAATAGAATCCGGGCGCTGCGAGAACCCCAGGGCAGATGCCACCTGTTCCGGCCGGCCATTTCCTCTCATGCCGCAAGATAACTTCATCCCCAGAACATACCGGCTGGCCGGTAATATCACTTCCCTGCCGTTCTCCAGAAATTTGCGGGCCTCTTCTCCCGCTTCTGTTTCTTTTACCATTCGCCGGCCTTCAATAAGCCACAGGTTTTCTATCAAGGCCCGTAAATCATAAAATTTCTCTTTCCCCTCTCTGATATAATGCCAGTGAAGCTCCTCACTTTGAAGCAAGGACTGAATAGCGCCCTCTACCTCCTGCTCTTCCATCTCTCCACTCACTACAAGGCGGTACTCAGCAAAAGTAACCATGGACTGGAGAGAGGGTGCACTTTGAGCCACTTGCCAGGCATCGAACACCTCAAACCCCTGGAGCAATTGAGCTCTCACCCCCATCAAAAAAGACTGTGGTGGCATCCAGCGATTCAGCCAAACATCCATCAGTTCCGCTTCGCTGGTTACCCCCACTGGCAAAGGCGCCGCTATTGCAATGTGAGGATGAGGAGCAAATCCCTGAGAATACATCAGGGGCACCCTGGCACGCCTCAGTGCCCTTTCCCAGAAACGCACTATATCAAGATGGGAAATGAATTTGACCTCTTCTCCTCGACCAAAGCTAAGACGCAGGCGTTGCATTATCTTCTTTCAGATTCCTTCGCCTTGAGACCATCAGATAACCTTCAGCCAGAGAAATGGAGCCACACTACGCATGAAAAAGCAAGGCCGCCCTGTTACCACTCCTGCCACACATCACGGACAGACAAACCATTCAGCTAAAGCAAACATCCGGTTAAAATTAGCACCGAGTTGCGCCATGATAGCATTACCCCCTGAACCTGTCAAAGGAATAGACCCAGGGGAGATACTCCTGGAAACAGCGAAGGAAAACATCATCGAACGCATCCAGTGCTCATAAACCGACTACAGGATATAATATAAAATTAAAATACAAAAGGAAGGCAAACTCTTTTTACAACTGCCTGCCGTCTCGCAGAGACCTGGCACAGCAGAGGAGGGATAAGAGCGAATGGAGAATGAAATAGAGAGACTCCCAATATTGCGAATTGCCCATGGGAACATGAGCAGCACCCAGGACGCCGTGGCCAGAGAAATTACCCTTACCGTTGTTCTGAATAACAGGAATAAAGCTGACCTGCTTTGCTCTCCTTCCAATCTGGAATACCTGGCCGTTGGCTTCTTCTGCTCTCAGGGCATACTGAAGAGCAAGGACGAGGTCAGGAAAATAGAATTTGACCGGAAAGAAGGAGTCATATACATAGAAACCAGCGGGGCAACAGGGGGCTTCTCCAGCGCAGAAAAAGGCCTTCTCCCCCATGTGCCAGAGCCCATTATGGCAAATCACCTGAAAATTTCACCCCGGCAGATCACTTCCCTGATGAAAAACTTCATGTCGCGCTCCAGCATTTTCAAGGCCACTGGAGGTGTTCATAGCGTTGCTCTATGCAAAGGAGATGATATCCTTATCTTCAGCGAGGATATCGGTAGACACAACGCTATCGACAAGGTGCTGGGAGAACGACTCCTGAAGAATATACCGCTGGAAGAGTGCTCAATAGCCACCACTTCAAGAATTTCCTCCGGGATGCTGCTCAAGATAGCCCAGCAAAATATTCCCATTATCATCTCCAAGTCCGCACCTACTGACCTGGGCGTGCGCCTGGCTGATGCGGCAGGAATAACCCTTATTGGCTTTGCCAGGGGAGAGAGAATGAACGTTTACTCTCATAGTTGGAGAGTTGCCACCAACAGAGAAACATAGGTATCCCAACTAACGAGAAACATTCATCTCCAGGGAAACGGGCAATCCTGCCGCGACTCCCTCACTATTGCAATGCAATCAGGGGCTCTGCCAGCTACTTAAAGCAAGCCGGCCAGATAGTGCGTTAGAAAATTGACCACAAAGATAGTATACTTACTGCTCAAACTGCGCAAAAGGAGCACCGATGGACGAAGTTATCATTTCCAGAGCCATAACCGAAAGTTACACCAGAGACCTGCTCGATTCTATGGAACTTCAAGTAGCCATAGTGGGGGCTGGGCCAGCCGGCATGAGTGCCGCCTACTACCTGGCCAAGGAAAAGATAAAAACAACCATTTTTGAAAGGAAGCTGAGCATTGGAGGCGGTATCTGGGGCGGGGGAATGATGTTCAACAAGATAGTTGTTCAGGATGAAGGCAAAGAAATCCTGGATGAACTTGGCATCGGTGCCAGTCAATATCAGCAAGGTTACTACGTCGCCAGCGCGATAGAAGTGGCCTCAACCCTGTGTTCTCAAACGGTAAAGGCCGGAGCCAGGATATTCAACCTGTTCAGCGTTGAAGATGTGGTTATCAGAGAGAACAACAAAATAAGCGGATTGGTATTGAACTGGAGTCCCGTGCTATCAGCAAACTTGCACGTTGATCCATTAACCATAAGGTCAAAACTGGTAATAGATGCCACGGGCCATAGCTGTGAGATCTGCCACATGGTCACCGATAAAATGGGTGAGGCGTTAAGGACAGCAAGCGGAAAGGTAATGGGCGAAAAACCGATGTGGGCCGAAGTGGCGGAAAAACGCGTTGTAGAAAACGCCAAAGAGGTATATCCCGGGCTGATAGTTACCGGCATGGCAGCCAACGCCGCTTTCGGTTCCCCCAGAATGGGGCCGATATTTGGCGGCATGCTCCTGTCAGGCAAGAAAGCGGCACAGCTGGCCATGGAGTTGCTCAAGTAAAATGCCCAAAACGATAGCCGAGATTAACCGGAAAATCAGCCAGGGGAAAGCAGTTGTGGTAACTGCTGAAGAGGTACTTGGCATCGCCCGCGACAGGGGCATAAAAAAAACCGCAGAGGAAATTGACGTAGTTACCACGGGAACCTTCAGTCCCATGTGTTCCTCGGGAGCTTTCCTCAATACGGGACACTCCAAACCCAGAATAAAGCTCGGTGGAGGCAAAGTCTTCCTCAACGACGTCCCCGTTTACACCGGACTGGCTGCTGTAGATGTATTTCTCGGAGCAACAGCACTTCCCGACGACGACCCCAGAAACAGGTTCCGTCCCGGCGAATTCAACTACGGCGGTGGCCACGTTATCGAGGAACTGGTAGCAGGGAAAGACATCAAGCTGAAAGCTACTGCTTACGGCACAGACTGCTACCCCAGGAAAAAGCTGGAGACCTGGATCAACATTAAAGATATCAACAACGCCATTTTATTCAACATAAGAAATGCCTACCAGAATTACGAGGTCGCCACCAACCTCTCCGACAAAACCCTCTACACCTACATGGGAATACTAAAGCCGGCTCTGGGCAACGCCAATTACGCTACTTCAGGACAGCTCTCTCCTTTGCTCAACGACCCCTACTATAAAACCATTGGTATCGGAACCAGGATATTTCTTGGTGGCGGCATCGGGCACGTTGCCTGGCATGGGACACAGCACGATCCCGGCATCCTCAGGGGAGACAATGGTGTCCCCAAAAGACCTGGTGCAACCCTGGCGCTCATCGGAGACATGAAACAGATGCGCCCAGAATGGCTGATAGGAACGAGCATGCTCGGTTATGGCTGCACCTTGACCATAGGCATTGGCATTCCCATACCCATACTGTCCGAGGAAATTTTGCAATACACACTGGTAAGCGATGCCGAGATATTCGCCCCTATCGTAGAGTTCTCCGAGGCTCACCCTCAGGGAAGCTCCGACATACTGGGCGAAGTGAGCTATGCTCAACTTAAAAGCGGACACATAGAAATTCATGGGAAGGACGTGCCCACAGCCTCGCTTTCCAGCTATCCCAAAGCAGTAGAGATAGCCCGTACACTGAAGAGGTGGATAGAGCAAGGCGAATTCTTGCTTACCGAGGCAGCAGCACCAATACCAGGAGTTGAGTCGGGAATGACATCCAGAATGCTCAAAGAAAGGCCCTTAACGGAGTAATCATCAGATGGAGGTATCAAAAAGGATCGTGCTTCACTTCCCCCCCAGCATAGCGGGGCAACCCATCGTTTACAAGCTGGCTCGCGACTTCGATCTCAGTTTCGACATTCTCAAAGCTTCGGTATCACCCGGAGAAGAAGGTCTAATGGTCATGGAGCTGAGCGGAAGCCAGCAAAATTACGGCAAGGGCATCCAATACCTCACAGAAGTAGGAGTCATAATTCAATCCCTGAGTCAGGACATAGTTCGCGATGAAAATCGTTGCACTCACTGCGGAGCATGCATTACCATCTGCCCTACGGGAGCTTTTTCTCTGGAGGCAGAAACGAGAAAGGTGCTTTTTGACCACAGCAAATGCCTCGTTTGCGGTCTGTGCATTAAAGGCTGCCCGCCTCACGCCATGAAACTATTTTTCTAAAGGGACAATCATCTTCTCGTCCGGAGGAGATTTCAGAGAGGAAGGCAATTTTGTCACTGAAGTTCTACCGTCATGTCATTAGAGATAGCGACCTGACCTATTTCAACGTGATTGTAAAGCAATCAGACCTGTACATCGGAGCCCGGCACAATCTTAAGGACAAAGCCCTCAAATCTCTATTGAAACACCGCTCCGCCCTGGAAAAATACATCGCACACCACCCCTTATTTCTAACTACGCTATCCCCTTACCACACCGGCGCAGACGCGCCCAGCATAGCCAGAGAGATGTCACAAGCCTCCCTGATAGCTGGGGCTGGCCCCATGGCTGCCGTAGCAGGTGCCCTCGCCGAAGCTGTCGGGAAGGAATTGCTTTCCTTCTCGAGAGAGATAATTGTAGAAAATGGCGGTGACATTTTTTTGAAGACAGCAAGAAAAAGGCTGGTGGGTATTTACGCCGGGGAGTCTGCCCTCACAGGGAAAATTGCTCTGGAAATCAAACCCGAGGAGACTCCCATCGGCATATGCACTTCCTCAGGAACTATAGGCCATTCCCTGAGTCTGGGCAATGCCGATGCCGTCATCGCCACTTCATCCTCAACGTCCCTGGCTGATATTGCGGCAACTGTTATCGGCAACATCATCAAAACAGAGCAGGATATACCTCAAGCGCTGGCAAAAGCTCAGGAAGTAAAAGGCCTTCGCAGCATAACAATTATCATGGGCGAAAAGGTGGGAGCATGGGGTAAAACGAAAATTGTACCAATAAATTTCAATCTCCGGCAGGGAAGAGCTAGCCACCACACTTAAATTGCACCATAGCAATATTGACAAATACGCCAACTTCATGAATAATTACATATTCAACAAATGGTCAGCATAAGATTACGCAGAGTAGGGTCCAGGCACAAGCCTGCTTATAGAGTGGTTGTGACAGACAAGCGCGCAGCGCGCGATGGAGCCTTTATTGAAACCATTGGTCACTACAACCCGCTGACCGACCCTGCCACCTTCGATATCAATGAAGGGAAAGCTCTGGCATGGCTCGGTCATGGGGCGCAACCATCTGATACAGTGCGCAGCCTGTTGCGCAAATCAGGTATCTGGGACAAATTTAAGTCACAGCCAGCTTCAGAGCCAGAATAACCGAATCATGGAGGCAAGATGAAAGATCTCGTAGAATACATTGCCAAATCTATCACGGCGGAACCAGATGAAGTAAAAGTCACCGAAGAAGATAGCGATGAAGGCATATTGATAAAACTGGAAGTTGCACCGGATGACAAAGGCAGAGTCATCGGGAAACAAGGCCGCGTGGCCGAAGCGATGCGCACCTTGATCCGGGTGAAAGCAGCCAGAGCCGAAACGCGAGCAAGGTTAGAAATCCTCTAGTCTAGAGGCTTCACAACTCAGACGAGCAAGAGGAGAGATTCTCCTATCTTTAAGTTGCCCTAAGAACTTGCCCGGCTAGCTTCACCCTCACAGCTATAGTTAGAGAATCTTGTTTTCCTGTCTCAGCCAGCTCCAACCAAGATGTTACTCAGATTCACTCCCAAGTAAACATCTCTCATCCGAGAACTCTGGAATCACGCTATAGAGATACCCATTTAGAAAAGATGCTGACCTATGATGCTGCCTTCTTCTTGTAGCGTCTCTTCTCAACCACCTTCAGCCTGGCCAGCGAACGGCGCAGAGCTGCCTCTGCGATAACGGCATCAGGATGCGCAGGTGATGCTTTAAGCGTCTCTTCAGCGCGCTTCTTAGCAGCCTCGGCACGATCTTCATCTATATCCTCAACTCGCTCACAGGCATCAGCCAGGAGAATTACTTTATCAGAGCGCACTTCAAGGAAACCCCCACTCTCAGCCAGATATTGCTCTCCTTCCTTGCCCTTGATATATATATCTCCAGGGGCAAGCATGGTCATCAAGGAAGCATGTTTGGGCAAAATGGTCATCTGCCCCTCTGTGCCCCAAAGAATTACCTCCTGCACATCATCAGTGAAGACGCTTGCCTCAGCAGTTACAATTTCGAATCTAAATGTCTCCATTACTCCCTTTTCATCTCCCTGGCCTTTTCCACCACATCATCAATCGTACCCGCCAGGAAAAAAGCGCCTTCAGGGACCTCGTCATGCTCACCCTCTAAAATCTCCTTGAATCCCCGCACCGTCTCCTTAACAGGCACGTACTTTCCAGGGACACCGGTAAATTTCTCGGCGACGTGGAATGGTTGAGAGCAAAATCTCTGTACCTTCCTGGCTCTTGAGACTATCAGCTTATCCTCTTCGCTCAACTCCTCCATACCCAGGATAGCTATTATATCCTGCAACTCCTTGTAGCGCTGCAGCGTTGACTGCACCTCCCGGGCCACACGGTAATGTTCTTCTCCCACGATGGCGGGATCCAGTACGCGAGAGGTCGAAGTCAATGGATCAACAGCAGGATAAATCCCCAGCTCAGCAATAGAGCGCTCCAGAGCAACTACAGCATCGAGGTGCCCATAGGTGGTAACTATGCCGGGGTCGCTGTAATCATCGGCAGGTACGTAAATTGCCTGGAAGGACGTGATCGAGCCCTTTTTGGTGGTGGTAATCCTCTCTTCCAACTCTCCAACATCCGTTCCCAGAGTTGGCTGATAGCCCACTGCCGACGGCATGCGTCCCAGAAGCGCTGACAATTCCATATTGGCCAGAACATAGCGATATATGTTATCGATAAAAAGAAGGACGTCTTGACCTTCCTCATCGCGGAAATACTCCGCCATGGTTACTCCAGTCAACCCCACTCTGGAACGAACGCCGGGACTTTCATTCATCTGCCCAAAGACCAGAGTTGTTCTATCCAAAACTCCAGAAGCCTTCATGTCCAGCCACAAGTCATTTCCTTCGCGGGACCTCTCTCCCACGCCGGTAAACACGGAAAATCCACCATGCTCAGCTGCGATGTTTCTGATAAGCTCCATAATAACCACTGTTTTCCCTACACCAGCACCCCCATAGGCTCCAATCTTGCCTCCCCTGGCAAAGGGGGTAATGAGATCCATCACCTTAAGTCCTGTCTCCAGAACCTGAGGAGAGGTTTCCTGCTCTGTTAATGGTGGAGGCAAACGATGGATAGGACGCTTTTCCTCAGCCTTTACCTCACCAAGTCCATCCAGCGGCTCTCCAAAGACATTGAACAAACGCCCCAGGGTCGCTTTCCCCACGGGGACCGATATGGGAGTCCCCATATCAATGGCCTTCGCTCCCCTTGCCAGCCCATCCGTAGCAGTCATGGCAACTCCACGCACCCAGTTATTTCCCACATGAGCATGCGTCTCCACGATAACTTTATTACCGCCATCCATGGGAATTTCTATGCTATTGTTAATTGCCGGCAACTCACCTGGCGGAAATTCGATATCCACCACTGTGCCAATAACTTGCACTACTTTACCTTCTGCCATCTGGCTTACCTCCTTAGGATTCCAAAGACTCCACACCACCACAAATATCACAAATCTCTTTGGTAACAGTTTCCTGTCTTGCCTTATTCAAAGTCAAGACCAGGTCCTGAATAACATCTTTAGCGCTATCGCCCGCATTGCGCATAGCAACCATCCGCGCCGATTGCTCACTGGCAACGAGCTCAAGAACGGCATGATATACCTCCATCTCCACATAACGGGGTAACAATTGATCTGCAATGTCCCTGGGGCCAGGCTCCCAAATAAATCCACCCCTTTGCGTCACAGGCACTTCCGGTGGTTCAACAGGGAGCAATGCCTCCAACACCGGTTGTTGCACCGCAGTGTTAACAAAGCGCGGATAGGCCAGATATACCTTATCAACCGTCTCACTGATAAAGTCATCGATCACCACCCGCGAAATAGGCAGCGTATCAAAAAGAGCAGGGCGGTCACTCATTCCTGAAAATTCAGCGCGAATATCAACCTCACTGTGCCGGGCAAAGCTACGCCCCTTACGCCCTACGGTGATAAGAGTAACCGGCACATCCTGCTCCAGGATGAACTTGGCAACAAGGCGGCTCAAGTTGGCATTCAAGCCACCACACAGCCCACGGTCCGTGGCGACATAAATAATTGCGATTCTCCTTATTTCCTTCCTCGCTTCCAACAGAGGATACACCTCTCCCTCAAGCTTCGGATGGATAGCCATGTCAGCAATCACCTGACTTATTTTCTCGTTATAAGGCCGTCCTGCCAGTGCCTGGTTCTGGGTCCGCTTCCTTTTGGCCGTGGCAATCATTTCCATCGCCCGACAGATCTTCGCCGTGCCTTCAACACTGCGTATACGCCGACGCAAAATTTGAGTACTAGCCATCTCTAATAAGTGCCGCTTCCCTTAAATTTTTCTATGGCCGCTTTCAGTTGACCTTCGACCTCCGGCTTCACTTCCATATCTTTATTAATCGCCTCTGCTATTTCAGGATGGTTAGTTCCCATGAATCTATGGAAATCCTCCTCCCAGAGAGTAACTTTATTCACGGGAACATCATCAAGATAACCACTGGTTACGGCATAAAGAATACTCACCTGCACACCCAGAGACATGGGAGAATATTGCGGCTGCTTCAATATTTCAGTGATGCGGCGCCCCCGTTCCAGCTGGTCTTTGGTAGCCTTATCCAGCTCTTCAGCGCCAAATTTAGCGAACGATTCCAGCTCACGGAACTGGGCCAGTTCCAACCTCAGTTTACCAGCCACCTGCCGCATCGCCTTCCGCTGAGCTGAACCACCTACCCTGGATACCGACAATCCCACATTTATCGCAGGACGGATGCCGGCATTAAACAAGTCAGGCTCCAGGTAAATTTGCCCGTCAGTAATGGAAATCACATTTGTAGGAATGTAGGCCGACATATCCCCGAGCTGTGTTTCTATGATAGGCAAGGCAGTAAGCGAACCTCCTCCATTCTCAGGAGAGAGCTTTGCTGCTCTCTCTAAAAGCCGGCTGTGCAGATAGAAGAC
>JAGGYM010000038.1 GCA_021162545.1 Dehalococcoidia bacterium
ACTATGAGCTCGTCGAGGGACTTGCCTTTGATTTCTTCAGTTCTGTATCCGTAAATGCTCTCGAAACCTTTATTGGCATCTATGATGTTGTTCTTCATATCAAGAATTACTATGCCTTCCAGAGAACAATCGAATATGGATTTGAAGCGTGCCCTCTGAATTTCTATTTCTTCCTCGGCTTTCTTGCGCTCGGTGATGTCCCTCACTATGGCTATTGCCTGCCAGCCATGCGTGGTTTGACGCCGGGCAAGGGATAACTCAATGGGAAACTCCGTGCCGTCTTTGCGCCTGGAGGTGAACTCCATGGCATAGTTAAGCGCAGGGATGGTCTCGTTCTCATGGAATTCTCTTAACTCCTTTAGCTTCCTCTCGTCACTGTACTGCGACGGCACGATGAGCTCGTAGAGGTTATGACTCATGGCTTCTTCTGCATTGTAGCCAAATATCTTCTCAGCGCCCCTGTTCCAGGATACAATCTTTCTTTCCTCGTTGCCGATGATTATGGCGTCCATGGAAACCTGGATCAGCGCGCGGTATTTTTCCTCGCTTTCTTTCTTCTCCTCCTCCGCCTTTTTGCGCGCAGCGACCTGCCTGATAAAAACCAGGAGACGGTCAAGGTCAAGCGGCTTGGTTTCATAGGCTATTACCTTCTCTTTCCCTGCCGCTTCAATGGCACTCTCCAGCGAAGCATAGCCGGTGACGAGGATATACTCCATCTCAGGCAACAGTTGCGCCAGCCTGCCAATCAACTCCGTTCCCTCTATATCAGGCAGCTTGATGTCCACAATTGCCAGGTCGAACGCCCTCTCATGGCACAGGGCAAGCGCTGCCCCTCCATCGTGAGCAACTCCGACCTGATAACCTTCGGCTTCCAGGATATCCTGCAGGTTTGAAGCCAGGCCCACCTCATCATCTACCACCAGTATCTCAAACGCTCTCTCCATAAAAGCACCTCCTCAGGTTCTTCTCCTGCTCTATCCTGGTTTCCTCAGAGTTCCTTTAGCTTTCTCTTCCTCAATCCGCTCCAGCAGTGACACCAGCTCGTCCATGTCCACCGGTTTCTCCAGGCAAATGTAGGCTCCCCTCTCCGTTATCTGTCTCACCATTTCGTTCATCTCGCTGCGATAGCCCGTAATAACTATCACCACCACTTCAGGACGAATGTCCCGAACCGAAAGGTAAACTTCCAGCCCGTTCACCGGGGGCAGCTTCAGGTCCAGCAGCATGATATCGAATTTGTTCTTGCGCGCCATCTCTATGGCAGCACTGCCATCACAGGCGACGCTCACCCGGTAGCCCCTGTCAACCAGCACATCGCGCAGGTTGGCGCAGATGTTCTCATCATCATCGGTAACCAGTATCATCGCACCGTTGGCTGCAGTAGCTCGTTCAATTATGTCAAAGAGCTCATCGAAATCCAGCGGCTTGCTCAGGACACCAAAGGCTCCTTCCCTCAGGGCATCCCTGATCAGGTCTTCGACAAAGTAGGCGGTTACCATGATGACCTGGATACCGGGAGATATTTCCTTTATCTTCCTGAAGGCTGCCACTCCATCCATCACCGGCATCTTGATGTCCATCAGCACCAGGTCAAAGCCATCCCGTTCCACCAGTTCCATTGCCGTAAAGCCGTCATAAGCAGCCACGGCCTCATACCCCTTCAGCTCCAGGATATCGACTACGTTCTGACAGAATTCCTCGTTGTCATCAACCACCAGAATTCTCAGCTTTCCAGACATCGCCTATTCCTCCTTATCTTCTCCGGCAGACAAAGGCAGCCTTATGACGAAGGTCGCCCCCTCTCCCTGTTTCGATTTTGCCTCTATCGTGCCAGCTTGCTTCTCAATAATCATCCTGACAATGGACAGGCCAAAGCCGATCCCCTTTGCCCTGGTGCTGAAAAGCGGCTGAAAAACCTTCTCCAGGTTCTCCGGGGCAATGCCCGGACCGGTATCGCCAAAAGATACTTCGGCCCATTCGCCAGAAGCCGCATCGATGGTTATTGTCAGCGTCCCCCTGCCATCCATGGCCTCAGCGGCGTTCCTTATCACGTTCTTGAAAGCCATCCGCAGCTGCTCTCCGTCGGCGTTAACAGGAACCTTCTCATCGGGCAAGTCCCGTACCACCTTGACCGCAGCAGGCACTTTGGAGGCGGCAATCGCCTCGGAGACAACGGCTACGAGGTCAAGCTTCTCCGCCCGGGGCTCCTTCATCCGCGTCAGGTCGAGCAGGCTCTCGATAATAGCGGTGGAGCGCCTCACGCTGGACTTGATGTGCTCAAGGTGCTCCTGCGTCTTTTCATCCGCATTCTTCAACCTGGACTTGAGGAAATACACCGAGCTGTCTATCACGCCCAGGGGATTCCTCAATTCATGCGAGACGCTTCCGGAGAACTGCCCCAGAGTGGCCAGCCGCTCGGCCCTCAACAAACCTTCCTGGGCTTCCTGGAGTTCCCTGGTGCGCTGGTCAACCAGCTCTTTCAGGTGCTCTCGGTGTTTTTGCAGTTCTTCCTCCGCCTGCTTGCGCTCGGTGATGTCCAGCAGAGAAGCGACACTCCTGCTCGTCCCAGGAATCATGCCTACTATCATGAATATGCTTTTCGTTTTCC
This sequence comes from Dehalococcoidia bacterium, assembly GCA_021162545.1. GTDB lineage: Bacteria > Chloroflexota > Dehalococcoidia > GIF9 > AB-539-J10 > M55B177. The sequence continues at coordinate 2,609 of JAGGYM010000038.1, forward strand.
CTTCCCTGTCCACCTGCCGGAATTCGTACTGCCCCGGGGCACTTTTTCCTTTTTTCCTCCGCTCCCGGTGATATCCCTTCATCACCTCCAGGTCTTCCGGGTGGACAAATTCCGTCCACTTCTTCTTGCCCTCGATTTCCTCCCTGGAATAGCCTGTCTGTGCCGCGAAATATTCATTGGCCAGGAAAATGGTCATGTCTTCTTCAACAATTATCGTGGCAGTGCCGGTGTGCTCAAATACGGCTCTGTATCTCTCTTCACTTCTCTGCAACTCTTCCTCAGCCTTCTTGTACTTCTCCTCTATCTCAACGCCATACAGAGCGAAGCCGATGTCATCGGCGACCGCGGCAAACAATGAAATCTCTTCATCAAAATCTGTGACATCTCCGGGAACGGACACCGACAGCAAACCATACACCTCCCCCTCATGTTCCAACCGCACCGTCAGCGCTTCCCCGCCACCGTACTCACTCGAAAGGGGGCAATCACCACAGGTCAGCAACGGGTTTTCGGTTACCACCACCCCAGGCTCAGCCAGCGCCTTCCTGCCACACTCAGTCATCCCGCCACGCTTCAGCAAATCAATCACCGGCCCGAACCTCTCCCCCAGACCGGCTTCAGCATAAGCGGCCAGCCCGCCGGACCCGTCCAGCAGAGCCACCCACGCGCTGTAGTACCCTCGCGTCCCCACCAGGTTTTGGCACACTCCCTCCAGCAACCTCCCAACGTCTTTTTCTCTGACTATCAGCTGGTTGATGTTCCGTACGGCGCGCAGCATCAGGTTCAGGTGCTTTATTCTCTCCTCCGCTCGCTTGCGCTCGGTGATTTCCTCGCTTAGCTCTTTTGTTTTGGACCTGACCCGAGACCCCAGGATAAGACTTCCTCCAAAAAGCAGAAGTGCCAACCCTCCCATACCAGCCAGCATCCACTTTACCCATCCAGGAACAACAGGCTTTTCTGCAGGCTTCACCCCAAACCACTTTTCCAGCGATTGATAGTAGATGGAGGAGTCATCGGCCTTCAGCTCTTTCATCTGATAATCAATTCTTTCGATGAGATACGGCGTTAAGCTGGAGTTTTTTGTAAAGGCAAATTGTATATGAACAGGCTGGAATATGATGGGAGTCCTCGCGACATCAAAATCTTCTTCGTATTTGCTGCCAAAGTCCTTGTTGGTTACTCCTGCATCAATTTCTTTCCGTTCCAGGGATTTAAAGACTTCAATATAATCATCCATCTCTACAAAGGTGCAGTCAATGTCAAACTCCCTGACGATTTCTTTTATTCCTTCCGGTCCCTCAACGTTGACGCTGCCCCTCAAAACTGCTATCGTCTTGCCCTCCAGGTCAAGAATGGATTGTATCTCAGCACCTTCTTTGACATACACCCTCGACCAGCTTACAAGCACCGTTTCATTTGAAAAGGCAAATTTTTTACTTCGCGGTTCTGTAAAGCCAGTGTCCGGCATTATGTCTATCTCATTCCTTTCCAATCTTTCCAGACATTCTGCCCAAGTGCCATGGACATACTCTATTTTCCACCCTTCCTTTGCTGCGATATATTCTATAATGTCGGGCCAGAATCCTGATGCATTACCTTCACTATCGGTAAATATTTTGGGCGGATTTTCATACATGCCCACTCTTAGCGTTTTTGAATCATCAGCAGAAACAGCTACGGAAAAGAGGGCGCCACAAAGCAACACCAGGCACAGGAACAGTGCAAGATACCTTCCCACATGCCTATTCTTCATTCTTCACTTCTCTGCTCTGTGCGGTAATACACGACAGCGGCACCGTTTTTCATTATCCCTATCCCACAGTGTCCACTTCTTCTGTAGTGAGTTTTACACTATTCCTTTGTATTGTCAATATCCCTCGAATGGCATGACAGAGATTGTCTTTGCAAGCACGATGAAGCAATCTCTGTCCCTCCCTTTGTCTTTGCGAGGAGCGAACCGCAGTGCAGCGACGTGGCAATCTCTCCCAACGACCATCTCTTTGTCATTGCGAGGAGCGAAACGTAGTGCAGCGACGTGGCAATCTCATACATACACCTCCCCTCAGATTGCCACGGGGCTAACGCCCCTCGCAATGACCGCTATGCGCTACCCGCTATGCGCCAGTCCGCCCGGGGCGACGAATCAACTTTACCTGTCCTGTTCATGGCTCTGCCCATGAGCATAGCGTCAGTACCCATAGCAGGAATGGCAGGGGCAAGCTCGAATGAGTTATAATTTTCCTGTCTCATTGCACGCAGGGATGCAAAAAGGAGTAAATGAGATAATGCCCACAGCACTACGGCATGGGAAGCACAGGTTTTTCTTTTTCAGCAACGAAGGGAAAGAACCACCTCATATCCATGTTGAGACAGCAGAAAATTATGCTAAGTTCTGGCTGAATCCAGTTGCTTTGGCAAAATCCACGGGCTATAATGCCAGAGAACTACGGGGACTTAGAGAGATAATCGAAGAAAACAGGCAATTGTTCCTGGAGAAGTGGTATGGATACTTCGGCAGTTAGGGTAATTAATGTTTTAGCTACCAACGTTTGGTTTGGTGCTGATAGAATGCATGTCCAGTTATCCGACGGGCGTGAAGTCGCTATTCCACTGGAATGGTTCCCTTCCCTGCGCAATGCTGCAGAAGAGCAGCGAAATAAGTGGCGACTTATCGGCCATGGGGTAGGAATCCACTGGGAAGAGCTCGATGAGGATATTTCCGTAGAAGGATTACTGCGATGCGCCTGAGCTATTTCCTGCTCTGGTGAGGCCTCGTGTCTCATGTCAACGAGAGGAGTACTCATATTCTCATCACTACTCTCTACCCGCTATGCGCAATGACTACCCTTTTCGTCTTTGCGAGAAGCGAAACGCAGTGCAGCGACGTGGCAATCTCATACATACACCTCCACCCCCAGATTGCCACGGGGCTAACGCCACCCCAATTGACCCTCCCTTCGTCTTTGCGAGCACAGCGAAGCAACCTCACCTCCCTTCGTCTTTGCGAGGAGCGGAACGCAGCATTACAAGTTCACTACATCTGTTCCAATTCCCGTTGAAACTGTTCCGGGGGCAATTCGATTTCCCTGAGGATTTCACCCATTAGCGGGCGAGAAAGGTCTCGTCCAGGGTGATTGGGAAGCGTAGTTGTTCTACCATCAGGATGGCGATAAAAAACATGAGCCCCTTTCTGGCGGATAATCTGAAAACCCAGATGTAAAAGCACTTTCTCCATTGTCTTAAAGTTGACAACGGGAGGTCGGCTCATACCGCTACCTCGATCTGTTGCAATCCGACAAATTTGGGAAGGCTCTCGCCTGGGCCCTCGTAATCTTCAAGGCATAGCTCCAGAACCTCCTTGAGATTCTGTTGTAGTTCATCCAGCGTAGCGCCCTGAGTGTGCGCTCCTGGAATACCTGGCACTATTCCAACGTACAATCCTGTTTCCATATCCAGTTCCACGTAGGCAGTAAATACTTTCATAATCTCACTCCTTCCATTTTCTCCACTTCATTATACCAATCTATATAGTTTGCCCCAACACCAGTCCCCACTTACAGATCAAGCCCGCAACGCCCAACCCAGATTGCCACGGGGCTAACGCCACCCCAATTGACCCTCCTTGTCTTTGCGAGCGTAGCGAAGCAATCTCTCCCACTTCGTCTTTGCGAGGAGCGGAACGTAGTGCAGCGACGTGGCAATCTCATGAGGACGCTTCCCCTCAGATTGCCACGGGGCTAAAGCCCCTCGCAATGACGAGGGGGGGGGAGTGGCAAGATTGCCACGGCACTTCGCCCCTCGCAACGACGAGGGGGGAGTGGCAATCTAATGCAACCACCACTATCCGCTACACGCTAATCTATCTTCCCTCCTTGCGCGGGTCCACCGCGCGGTTTTACAATGATGTTAGAGCAAAACCCGCAGCAAAAGCACGACCGGGCGTGGAGGATGGCAGCATGATTGAGGAAAGAATAAGGGAAATAGCAAAAGCCCCCGACCAGGTACGGGAACTGTGGCAGGATGAAGAAAAAGAGCTACTGGAAAGGGCGCAGCGCCTGCTGCAGGGCGAAGCGAAGCTGGTCGAGCTGCCGCCGCTGGGGAAAGTCGTCTTCGTGGGAGACACCCATGGCGATTTCGACGCCACCATGACCATTTGCCGAAGATACCTGCTGGAAGGATACAGGCTGGTCTTCCTGGGAGATTACGTTGACCGGGGGGAAAATTCCCGCGCCAACATTAATTATCTGCTGTGCCTCAAACTCGCCCACCCCGGCGACATCTTCCTGCTGCAGGGAAACCACGAAGGATACGCTGTGCACCGCTTCCACCCGGCCGATTTCTGGAAAGCCCTCGACGAAGAAATGTGCCAGCTATACGGGAGAGCGCTCCTCAGCCTTCCCCTGGCATTTTCCATCAACGGCATAATCGCCCTTCACGGAGCATTGCCCGACGTGGAAGCGCTCCAGGAAATTAACCAGGTTCAGCTCGACAGCGAGCAGTGGAGACAAATCACCTGGGGCGACTGGAGGGAGCGCGAGGGAGATTACCTCCAGGAAGATTCCTACAGCGGCAGGCCACAGTTCGGAAGGTGGTACTTCGAACGGCTGATGCGGCGGCTGGGCAAGAACGTCCTGATAAGGTCGCACCAGCCAGACATTCCTACGGTGATATACGACCGCCGCTGCCTGACATTGTTCACCTCTCACGCCTACAGGTCCACGAGAACCGTGGCAGTCACCAGCATGGAAAGGGAAATAAAGACGGCAGACGACCTGCACCTCGAGCCGGTTTAGCCCGCCACAGCAACTCCCGCCTCCCGCAAGCTCTCTCCCTTTGTCTCTACGCTCACCTACTTCGTCTTTGCGAGGGTCAGAGCTACCCAGCTATCATATTATACTTGCTTATCACTAATATAGTCTGCCGGCAAAAAAACGCCCCCTTTCCGGAAAAACTGGATGAGGGCATACCTCACCAGTTCGGATGCATTGAAGCCGCTGGATTTCACCGCTGCGTCAAGCTTTTCTCTCTGCCCGTGGGTGATAGTCACCGTAACGCGCACTGTCTGCTTGCTTTGTCTTATCCTGATGCGCTCATCATTATTTTGCATACCAACAGTATAACAATAGCATACTATGCTGTCAATATTGTTTCTTGAAACTATCCAAGAAGACTATTCACTCTGGAAACCAGGCATCCCCGGGGAAAATTTTAGACGACTATCATGGTAGCCAGAAACCTGACAACACTTCTCTTCACTCCCGGCTGGGAAGCCACGGAGAACTAAATGCCGGCCTTAACCCTGAAGCGAGCCACCTGCGGGTCATCCAGAAACTCCCACTCCCCCTCCATCCCACAGCTCAGGGCGGCTATCTCGATGTGCATCATGGCTATGCCGCAGTCCAGCCGCCTGGAGATATTGAAATCCGGCCCACCGGACCTAACGGAAATGGTTATCGCGTTGGGTTCGACGTGAAAGCCCCACGGCTGGCGGTTGATGGCGGATGGAGCCAGACGGGCAGCCTCCAGGGAGGCCCTTGCCCAGTCGGGCCACTCGCTCTCCCCAAGACCGGAGACCATGCTCGAAAGCGAATTGCGCTGGTGCGTCTTGCCGAACCCCGTCATCACCTTTTCCTGCACGGACTGGCTACCCCTGGCATAGCCCACGGGAGTTACCGCCAGCACCCTCTCCGGACTCTGCACTTCAGTTTGGGTATCGGCGACATTCCGCTTGAAAAAGCCTCCGACCCAGCAGGTATCCAGCCCCAGGGAAGTCGCCTCGAGGATTATGCCTTCCCCCGTATAGCCAACCTCTTCCTGAACGTGGAGGCTGTTCATGTTTCCGATGAAGGCGATATAGGCCAGCGCGCCCCTTACCTTGCCATACGGCCCCAGAGCGCCTTTGAAGACCTTGTCGGGCGAGTCCAATACCATCTCGGCCCTGGCGCTGGAATATGGCTTGAATATGGCACAGACGTAACGCAGGTTTTTCATCACGTCGGGCGAAATGGGACGCGAGGACTCGAACTGCCTTCGTGACCTTCGTTTATCTATTGCCAGAGCCCACCGTGCGAGAAAAGTATTCATTGCTTTCTCCTGCAAAACGCCTACACCGAGATGCGTTATTGTACCCCGCGGCGACTGGGCAACACAACCTCCAATTGGGTTACCCACTTAAATGATTTGACACGCCCCCACCGGCGCATGCTTTTTCCGCATTACCATCTCCGCTACTCCTTTCCTCCCTTCGTCTTTGCGAGGAGCGAAACGCAGTGCAGCGACGTGGCAATCTCATACAGACGCTTCCCCCAACCCAGATTGCCACGGGGCTAAAGCCCCTCGCAATGACGAGGGGAGAAGTGGCAAGATTGCCGCGGCACTTCGTACCCCACAATGACCATCCCTTCGTCTTTGCGAGGAGCGGAACACAATGCAGCGACGCGGCAACCTTGAGCAGAAGCCTCTCCCGATTGAAAAATTCCGGAAAGTGGTGCTAAGATGATGCCCAATCTCAGGGCAAAGGAGTTGCGCAATGGAAAACATAAGAGTCATACCGTGTCTAGACGTGAAAGAAGGCAGGGTCGTCAAGGGGATTAACTTCGTTAACCTCAGAGACGTGCGCGACCCCGTGGAGGCTGCGGTGGCGTACTGCGCGGAAGGCGCCGACGAGCTGGTCTTCCTCGATATCGCCGCCACGGTGGAAGGGAGAGGCACGAGATTGGAATGGGTCAAGCGCGTTGCTGACAGCGTGAGCATCCCCTTTGCGGTGGGCGGCGGAATTCGCCAAATCACAGACATGGAGGCGCTCTTTGACCTCGGAGTGGACAAGGTTTCCATCAACACCGCCGCGGTAAACCGCCCCGGTCTGATACGTGAGGCCTCGGAGAAGTTCGGCCGTGAGAAGATAGTGGTGGCTATCGATGCCAGGAAAAACCCGCCGGACAGCGGGCTTCCCAGGATAGAGATGGTGATTAAGGGTGGCAATGAGCCCACCGGAATGGACGCCGTCGAGTGGGCCAGGGAAGTGGAGCGGCTGGGGGCGGGGGAGATACTGCTCACCAGCAAGGACGCCGACGGCACCAAAGCCGGCTATGACCTGGAGATGACCCGCAGCATAGCGGAAGCGGTGAGCATCCCGGTTACCGCCTCGGGCGGCGCGGGTACGCTGCAACACCTCTATCAAGCGGTAGCGGAAGGAAAGGCATCGGCGGTGCTGGCAGCATCCATTTTCCACTTCGGCGAGATATCTATCCCGGAAGCAAAGAAATATCTCAGCGAGAAGGGCATCCCCGTCAAGATGTAGCCAACGGGTTACCTACTCCACCCCCGATGCTCCTCCATACAGGCGCTCCTTCCAGCGCACGTGGCTACCCTTTATGCGCCGTGAAAAAGCGTAGAAGACTGCCAGAATCACGAAGGAGAAACCGAGCGGATGCAGCAGTGCCGAGATGAAAGACTCCCTGAAATGCTTATCCGTCAGCCACCGCATAGCCAGTATCACAACTACCTGGAAGGTGACCAGGGAACGCCACGCGCCGGGAGAGCCAATCCAGAACATCTCCTTCCAGAGAAAGAAAAAAGGGAGCAGGAAGAAAAGAAAGCCGGCTGTCAACATCCCGAGCAGCGCTGCTGAAGACAGCGCCGCCACGGAGTACATCCACTTGATAAAACCCTCCCACATACTTTTCATGCTCCGGTACATGTGACACGAGACCACCGGCGCCAGGTTGATTGCTATGTGCCGGCCACCGTGCCGGTTTACTTCAATTCCCAACCAGACGTCTTCCAGAATTCTCGATTTTACAGCCTCGTGGCCTCCAATGCGCCAGTATTCTTCCCTGGGAAAGAGGAGAAACTGCCCGATAGCCAGTGAAGGTTTCGGTTTCCTGAAGGATTGCAGCCACCACAGCGGCAGCCAGCTCAAGATGATGAAGTACATCAGGGGGATGGATACCTTCTCGGGGAGAGAAGTGGTCAGCTGACGGGGAAAGCCGGAGAGCAGAGAGCACCCGGACTTGAGAGCCAGAGACATCACGCTGCGCAGCATGTGGGGAGCATGCACGGTATCAGCATCGACAAACAACAGCCAATCGCCTTTCGCTTTTTGAGCAAGCTGATAACAGGCAAAGGGCTTACCCGCCCACCCTTCGCAAAGGGGTTCTCCTGAAATCAAGCAGGTGCGGTTATCAGTGGCCGCCAACTGCTCTACGATGTTTGCCGTGCCGTCTGAAGAATTATCATCCAGTACCAGAATTTCAAAATTGTGATAATCCTGCTGTTGCAAAGACTTCACGCAGGACTCTATGTTTGCCTCCTCATCTCTTGCCGGGATAAGCACGGATACGAAAGGCGCTGGCTCCGGCATAGTGGCGTTGCCCTCCGGCTCCTTGAGTGCCCTCAAGTTGAGCGCAAGGTTGAGGGCAAAAACAACGAGACCGATGAATATTACCAGCTGATATGTCATACCGTTATTCTCCTCATCGATGGCTCACGCTTTGAGTCTTCTTGCTCGAATCCAGCGGAAGGGCTGCACCCCGAGCCCGGGAGAAGTCCTCAAGCCAGCACAGTGCTTTATCCCCAGCAGTACCAGCACGCTCAGCATGAACAGCGACTGCCAGTATATTGCTCCGCTAACGAGCAGGTAAATCAGCGATCCGGTGGGCCCCGCCATGACGGTCCAGGCGTGATTGGCCATCAGCAGAGCGCCTATACATGTGAACACGGTGAACAGCAGCAGCAACTCGCCTTCGGGCAATAACCCCAGTAAGGCACCGAAGGTGACGGCTACAGATTTGCCGCCTTTGAAATGCAGAAACGGGGAAAAGGAGTGTCCTGCTATGGCACTCACCGCTATCGCCATTACTGCCGCCTCGGGCAGGGCAAAAAGCGAGTGCGCCAGGATTACAAAAGGGGCGCCCTTGGCCGTATCCGCAAAGACAGCCAGCCAACCCGACGCATGCCCTCCGGCACTGAAGACATTGGTCGCTCCCGGATTGGCATCTCCATATTCGCGTATGTCCTTGCCCAGAAACCTCCGTCCAATCCACAGAGAGAAAGGACACGCCCCCAGGCAAAATGCCCCCACAATCAGCAACAACGTCGGATAAAGCATTTTCTATCTAAGCAATTCCGCTCGAAGCTTGTTGATGCCCAATACATCGGGCACCGAGGTATAGAATAATCTATAGCGTGGCCATAGTCAATACCCCTGTCGAGACTCTGTCAAGGCTCTTCCTCAGCTTTGCCCACATTGTCATGGGTTTTTACAGAAGGCGATTTTTGCGCAGGCGTAATGCTCCCGTAGATGGTTAGCAATTATTGACACTCCTTCGTCTTTGCGAGGAGCGGAACACAGTGCAGCAACGCGGCAACTGAAGTGGCTTTTGCATGAGATTGCCACGCCTGCGGCTCGCAATGACGATGGGGGGGTGTCCTTGCAAGGCAGCTCTGCTGCCGTGGCAATCTCAGGCAAAAACCCCTCATCCCCCGGATTGCTACGCCTCCGGCTCGCAATGACAGAAAAATGGTTTCGTGGCGCGGTGATAGAACAAAAGGAGATCTGAAGCGCAACCACTTCGACATATTATGCAGTACAGGTTGGCCCGTTGAAAGAGGAGCCACAAGAGGAAATGAAGTTCCCAAAGACAATCACTACTATGCGCTACATTCCCCCGGGGGTGAACTGCCACCCAGCAGGTGCTATTCCGTCCCTTCGGCGAGCTGCTCCAGTTGTCTCAGCACTTCTCCCAGCCGCTCCAGCTCCGTGCCATAGCCCGCCCAGTTGCCCTCTTTCAGGTACTCCTGCGCTTTATCGTAGTGCAGTTGCGCCTGCTCTATCAGCAGGGATATCTCGCCCGGTTCGGGTTCCTCGGGCCCGGGTGGCTGCGGTTCTTCGGGGGGTTCGGGCGGTTGGGGTGGTTCGGGAGGGGTCACCTCGGTGTCAAAGATAGCGGCGAGGCTTTCCCCCAGGGAGGACTTCATGGCTATCTGATCTCCGGCGGCCACGATGATGCGTTTCAGCTCGGGAAGCCCACCCGCCTCCGCCTGGAGGAAGACCGGCTCCACATACAGGTTCGACTTGCCCAGAGGTATCATCAGCAGGTTGCCGCGAATAACCCGCGAGCCTCCGCGGCTCCAGAGGGCAAGCTGCTCGGTGATGACGGTGTTCTGCTGAATGCGGTTCTCTATCTGGCTGGGGCCGTATATCAGCTTGTCCTTGGGGAACTTATAATCCAGCATCGTGCCGTAATTCTCTCCGTCACAGCGGGCCGCAAGCCAGGCAATAGTGTTGTTCTTGTTCACCGGGGTGAAGGGCAGCATCAGCAGGAACTCCTCGTTCTCCTCATCCGGCAGTGACATTATGACATAGTATGGCTCCACGGGCTGCTCCGTGCCCGCGTAGATTTCGCGGGGCACGGCCCACATGTCCTCTCTGCTGTAGAAGACCGCGGCATCCTTCATGTGATAGCTTCGATACATCGAAACCTGGACATCAAACATGTCCAGGGGATAGCGCAGATGGGCTCGCATGGACTCGGACATATCTTCGATGGGAAGGAAAAGGTCGGGAAAGATATTTTGATAGGTTCGAATCAGCGCATCGTCGGGCTCGACAACGTAAAATTTCGCCGTCCCGTTGTAGGCATCGACGACCACCTTGACACTGTTGCGAATGTAGTTCGGCCCACCGCTGCTCAACGGCTGGGAGTACGGATAACTGTCCGTAGTGGTATAGGCGTCCTGTACCCAGAACAGCCCGCCGTCATTTACCACCAGGTAGGGGTCACTGTCCAGTTCCAGGAACGGCGCCAGATGATGCACCCTCTCCTTGATATCGCGGTAATACAGAACTCTGCTCTCGGAGTTCAGCTCACCGCTGATGAGGATATTGAAATCGGAAAACTGCCAGGCATATACCAGTCGCCGAAAGAAGCTGTTCAGCATAACACCGTCGTCGCCTTGATAGTATCCATAGACGTTCTCATCGCCCATGGGATAATCAAACTCGGGAGTATCGGTATTAACGATAACGTAGTCGTCGGTTTTTTCCCCGAAGTATATCGCCGGCTGCACTATCTCGAAGTCGCCAATCGGTGGTATGTCCTTCACCATCAGGACTGGAAGCCCCTCGGGTGTGACTTCATTCACCGGGCTCAGTGCCAGTCCATAACCATGTGTAAATTGCAGCTTCCGGTTGACCCACGTCTGTGCCTGCTCCGCCAGCTTTTCCGCCGACAGCTCCCGGGCCGACAACATCACCTGCTGATACTCCCCATCTATGGTGTACCTGTCCACATCCACATCGTTGAAATCGTAGTACAGCCGGATGGCCTGTATCTGGTTATAGGTATCCTTCAACGGGCGGTGGTCCCACAGGCGGATGTTGTCGATGGTAGCCACGTTTTGAGCTATATCCACAGCCGTGGGCGATTCCTCGGCGGGAAATGCCAATTCCTCAATTCGGTTCAGGGCAAACGCTTCCCTGGTAAAATCGATGTTGTACTCGATATAGGGCTTCTCCATGGCGAACTCGCTGGGCTGCACCTGGAAGCGCTGCATCAGCGACGGCACGATGGCTCCAGCTATAATAGCCACAACTATCCACCCACCGATGGCATAGAGCGGCCAGCGCAGGTTACGACGCATGATGGAAATGACAATAACAACGGCGCAGATGATAACCACCGCGAAGAGCACCCACAAACCCGGCAGTTTGGCGTGGAGGTCCGCATAGCTGGCCCCGAAGACCACTCCCCTGGGAGAGAACACCAGCCCCCAGATATCCAGACGGTAGCTCCAGGCGGCCAGCCCCAGTATGGCTATCATGATTCCCCAGCCATGAGCCATAACCGACCTGGCCTGGTCGAACTTCATCCGCTGGCGGCTGTAGCTGAAAAAGTACATTCCTGCGACAGCGATAAGGCAGACTATCAACGCTCCCAGGAACCAGCCTCTCACCATGTGGAAGAAGGGCAGAGAAAAGACGTAGAAAGCAACATCCTTGTGAAAAACGGGGTCCATAACGGCGAAGGCCTCCGCGTTGAAAAACTGCAGGACGACCTGCCATTGTCCCTGGGCCTCAAGGCCGAAAATCAGTGCCAGCACCGCCGTGCCCAGGATGATGCCTATCTTCGCGCTCTTCTGACGGGGAGCAAACATGCCCCATGGCCAGAGCCATTTTCCTCCTCCCCCGGGCGCAAAACGCGCGGCCAGCGCCAGGTTTCCCAGGAAGAGCACAGCAAAGATGAGAGCAGCCGCGAAAAAGAGCAACACCTCGGTTTTCAACACGGTGGTATAGACGCTCGCGTAGCCCAGGCTGTTGAACCAGAGCCACTCGGTGTAAATCCCTTTGGCTATACCGAGGACAATGAACAGGATAATTACCGCGGCGATAATTGCAAATACCCTGCCGGCATTCCAACGCCCCTTACTCACTACGGTTTCCTCTTCAGGAACCCATCGTTGCCATTTATTATAATCAAAAGAGCTCAAAACTGTTCACTCCAACAACCGCGGCAGAAAGGATACCACTTCACACAGAACCCCCGCACGGGAGTTATATTGATGTCGTACCCCACTTCACCGAAGGCAGCATTATAACACAAGCAATAGCCATGTCACCTGCTATTTCAAGGCTTCGATAAATGTTTCCTTCCGCCAGCGCCTTTCAATTTCCCTGGGATAACTGAAAGGAAATATGAGACCTGAGACCAGCAAATTCGTATCTATTACCGCCCTGAACATCAATCATTCCCGGCGCGGATTTCAGCAATAGCTTCAGCTATATCTTTCTCCACCTCTCCAGGAGGAACTCCACTGTTCCTCCCGGCTACATTTTCCAGGCGACTGAACAGGACCTCTCTAGCTATAGAACTGGTGCTGGTTGCCAGAAGCAACAACTCTACATTTTCCTTTGGAATTCGATAGTTCCGTCCCAGCCTGGAGGCTGCCAGCTTACCCTCCCTGATATAGCGATAGACAGTATCTTTGTTCAACTGGAGATAATCAGCTACCTGCTCAGGTGTCATAACCTCTTTTACTGCTTCCATCTTCTCCCTCCTGTATAATAACACTATGGCACTTTTGTTGATTCTTGTCTATTCTTCTTGTTAATTGTTTAGAATAAGTTGCCCTGTCACCTTCCCCTCCCTTCGTCTTTGCGAGGAGCGGAACGCAGTGCAGC
>JAGGYM010000039.1 GCA_021162545.1 Dehalococcoidia bacterium
GTTCACCAGGGCTTCAGTTCAAAGCTTCGAATATTACTATCCTAACCTCTCTCCTTAACCTTCTGGCACTGGGCAGGTATCAGCCTCTATATTTCAGCTTTTTCGCTTTAGCAGAGACCTGTGTTTTTGTTAAACAGTCGCCTGGGCCAATTTCGTGTCCCCGCCTTATTCAGACGGGCCCCCTTCTCCCGAAGTTACGGGGTTAGATTGCCGAGTTCCTTAACGAGGATTCGCTCGAACACCTTGGGACATTTATCCCCACCTACCAGTGGCGGTTTGCGGTACAGATACCTAGAGTTCTAGCAACGAGGCTTTTCTTGACAGCATAGGCTCAGCTGAATTATCTCAGGTTGCCCCTCAATTTCTCCCTCCTCTCAGTTTAACATCAGGGTGGATTTGCCTGCCCTGATACACCTAAAGTCGGAAACACACCATATCCAATAAGCATGCTCAGCCTACCTTTCTGTGTCCCCCCTTTGCCTTAAAACGAAAACTAGATAGTATGGGACTATTAACCCATTATCCATCGCCTACCCCATTAGGGTTTGGCTTAGGCCTGACTAACCCTACGCCGATTAACGTTGCATAGGAAACCTTAGGTTTACGGTGGGCATGGTTTTCACATGCCTTCACGCTACTCATACCGACATTCTCACTTGTCGCCGCTCCACCCTGGTTTACACCAGAACTTCACAGCAACGACAACGCTCCCCTACCCATTATCATTGCTGACAATGTCATAGCTTCGGTAGCAAGCTTGAGCCCCGGTACATTGTCGGTGCAGTCTTACTCGACCAGTGAGCTATTACGCACTCTTTAAAGGATGGCTGCTTCTAAGCTAACCTCCTGGCTGTTTCTGCAACACTACTTCCTTGCCCACTTAGCTTGCATTTAGGGACCTTAGCTGATGATCTGGGCTGTTTCCCTCTCGACCATGGAGCTTAGCCCCCACAGTCTCACTCCCAGGATTACACTCATGGCATTTGCAGTTTGATTGAATCAGGATACCTCACGGCCCCTAACCCATTCAGAGCTCTACCTCCACAAGCTACAACCTGAGGCTGTACCTAAATACATTTCGGGGAGAACCAGCTATTTCCGTGTTCGTTTGGCATTTCACCTGCACTATCCACAGCTCATCTCAAAGTTTTGCTTCACTCACGAGTTCGAGCCTCCACTCAATTTCACTTGAGCTTCACTCTGGCCATGGATAGATCACACGGTTTCGGGTCTGATTCATGCGACCCGCTCAGTAAACTGAGCTGCGCCCTATTAAGACTCGCTTTCGCTGCGGCTCCACAACTAAAGTTGCTTAACCCAGCCACATAAATCAACTCGTCGGTTCATTCTTCAATAGGCACGCCATCACTCCGAGACAAGCTCAGAGCCCTGACTGCCTGTAGGCATAGAGTTTCAGATTCTATTTCACTCCCCTCCCGGGGTTCTTTTCACCTTTCCCTCACGGTACTTGTTCACTATCGGTCATCAACAGTATTTAGCCTTGGAGAGTGGTCTCCCCAGCTTCCCACAAGGTTCCCCGTGCCCCGTGGTACTCAAGAACACAAGCAGAGATCTCACCTTTTCGCCTACGGGACTATCACCTTCCACGGTTGCCCTTTCCAGAAGCATTCGACTAAGATGAGATTTGGTAACTCTGTGGCAGACCTTGTAATCTGCCCCCTGTGCCTTACAACCTCGAAATAGCTTAGGTTACAAGCCCACTGAGCTATTTCGATTTGGGCTCTTCCCCTTTCGTTCGCCACTACTCAGGGAATCTCTTCGATTTCTTTTCCTCGGGTTACTTAGATGTTTCAGTTCGCCCGCTTACCTCTCACATAAAGTGAGTACTTAGATTTTAATCTAAGTGGGTTGCCCCATTCGGGAATCCCCAGCTAGACTAGCTAGACAGTTCACTGAGGCTTTTCGCAGTCTTGCCACGCCCTTCTTCGGCTGTTGATGCCAAGGCATCCACCCTATGCCCTTATTCTCTTGACCCATATCAGATTGGACACAAAACCATATTCACTTGTTAACGTACAGGATTTTTCGCGAGAAAGATATTATATAATATGCTCACTCCTGTGTCAAATTAGAATAGACTATGAGTGGTCACCCCCGGCTGCATCTCTGCAGCTAACCCAGACTGAGGCCCGGAACTACATCTATGTCATAGCCACTTGATTCTCCCGCCTGAAAACGATAATAGCCACAAGCAGCCACCATGGCAGCATTATCTGTGCACAAGATGGGCGAAGGAATGAAAATGGGAACTGGTGAACGCTCGGCAAAATGCTCCCTCAGCCTCAGGTTCGCTGCTACGCCGCCACTAAGGAGGATTGCCTTTACCTCCATATCCCTGGCCGCCTCAACTGTTTTGCTGACCAGAACATCCACTATCGCCCATTGAAAGCTTGCTGCAGTATCAACCACCGAAACCTGCTCTTTCTGAACGAGATGCCAGAGAGACGTTTTTAATCCACTGAAGCTGAAGTCATAACTGCCTCTAAGCCAGGCGCGGGGGAAATTCAAGCAAGGTGTCCCCTTTTCAGCAGCCTGCTCTATCGCAGGACCTCCGGGGTACCCCAACCCCAGGATTCTGGCAGCCTTGTCCAGTGCCTCTCCGGCAGCATCATCACGAGTCTGGCCCAGTTTCTCGAACTGCGTTTGCCCTTTCATCAATATCAAGTCGCTGTGCCCACCGGAGACAACAAGACAAAGGCAGGGGAATTCTACCGGTTTTTCCCCCTCCAGCCAGTTAGCACAAATGTGGGCCTCCAGATGATTGACTCCAACAAGCGGCAGCCCATTAGCCAGCGCAATCGCCTTGGCCGCATTAACTCCCACCAGCAGCGAACCTGCCAGCCCGGGGCCGAAGGTGACAGCAATTCCATCGATATCCTGCCATGAAACCCTGGCTTCAGTCATCGCCTTTTCTACCACAGGAACGATAGCAAGCAAGTGCTGTCTCGAAGCAACTTCAGGAACTATGCCCCCATAACGGGCATGAATATCTATCTGTGAAGCTATTACGTTAGATATAATTCTCTTGCCATTTTCAACCACTGCGGCGGCGGTCTCGTCGCAGGAAGTCTCAATGCCCAGGATTCTCATTCATCACTCCCGTGTACCTTTGTGATTGCCCTCGCATAACCTTTAATGATATCCTGGCGCCGCAATACACCTAAAAGATGAGTGGCATCCTCTCTGCTCACGACGGGGATTCTTGGAATTTCACTGGTCCCCACCCCCAGATGCCCAACCACCTCACTCAAAGGCTGATCGGGATAAGCTGTTATCAGGTGTCTGGTACAGATATCTGCCACGGTAATCTTCCCGCTGGCTTTGCTATCCGCTATCCTGGATTCAACATCGCTCAAAGTAACCATTCCATAAAGACAGCCCTCTCCATCGATTACGGGAAGCCCATGATGCCCCGTTTTATTCAACTTCTCCACCAGCTCAGGAACGCTTTTTTGGGCCAACATGGTGGGAAAATGCCGCGTCATTACTTCACCGACAGTAATATTGGACAGGAAAGCGGCTTCCTCTGGACGTTGTATGCTCACCCCACGCCTGGCTAACTTCAGGGTATATATACTCTCATGGCTGAGACGGTGAGCAAGCAGGGTGCTGGCCACCACAGACAGCAACAAGGGCAGGATAATAGCATAGTTCCCGGTCATCTCAAAGAGGATAAGGAAAGACGTAATCGGCGCCCAGGTCGTTCCTGCAGAAACTGCGGCCATGCCCACCAATGCATAGGCGCCTGAAGGGCCAACGACGCCGGGCAGGAAGCCATGAGCTGCCTCACCGAAAAGACCACCAAGCATAGCGCCCATGAATAAACTGGGGGCAAAGATGCCTCCGCTCCCTCCACTTCCCAGAGTGAACGAGGTCGCCAGTATTTTGAGAAACAGCAACGCTGCCAGAGAAGAAATTGCTATGTTACCCGCCAGCGCTTGATCTATGCCATCATAACCAACACCGAAGAGATAAGGATAACAGTATCCCATAATCCCAATAGCCAGTCCTCCCAGAGCCGGCTTCAGATATTCCGGCATTTTCAAGGCATCGAAAACGTCTTCTATTTTGTACAGGGAGCGGGTGAAAAGGACGGCGATAAGACCAGCAAACAGTCCCAGCAAAATGTAGAGAGGCAGTTCACCATAGTTGTTCAGGGTATATTCTGCAGGCACGCTGAAAGCACGGAAATCACCCAGAAAAATGTGGGCGATGACATCAGCCACAACAGAACTTACAACTACAAAATTCAGACGCGGACTGAGAACCCTTCCCAGGATAACCTCAAGGGCAAAAAATATGCCCCCAATGGGAGCATTGAAAGTCGCGGAAATACCCGCCGCCGCCCCACAGGCAACCAGAGTCTTGACCCACTCATCAGGCAATCGAAACCACTGCGCCAGGCTTGACCCAATGCTGGAACCAATCTGGACAATCGGACCTTCTCTTCCTGCAGAACCACCACTACCGAGACATATCGACGATGCCAGTACTTTGACCGCTGCTACCCTGGGGCGGATACGCCCACCATGCCTCCACACTGCCTCCATCACCTCAGGAACACCATGTCCCTTCGTCTCCCCCGTCCTGGTGAAGTAAATGATACACCCAACAATGAGCCCCCCCACCACAGGGGCCAAAATGACTGCATAATTCCCCAGGACACTCAAAGAACCCACCATATCATCGAAGAAAATTCGATGGAATGCCCCAATAAGCCACCTGAAAGCTACGGCTCCAAACCCACCTCCCACCCCAACGATAACGCTGAGGATAAGGCAAGAAATGGAGCTATGGGCGCGCAAATATCCTGGAAGCGCCTTTATTCCCTTCATTCCGATGCGGCGGTAGCCTTTATAATTTCCTGCCATGGTGATAAATCAACAACTGTCTTAGCTTGTTACTCCGTTCTGCCAGATGTGATCACTATTCAAGCAGCAATACAGCCCAGAAAGAGTAATCAAGCCCCCTTCAGCGCTGCGGTGAACCACGCCGGCTGACTTCAAAGATTCATCCTGTGATATTGATACATCTCTGACAGAATTCTCACGGCAACTTCAGGAGTAGCATACACGGGCAATCCTTCATTCTCCAGTCTGATAACAGAATCCATGGCGAATTCCATGCCAGGAATACACACCAGCAGCGGTTTTCCGTTGAAATCGGTGTTTTTCAAGGGTTCAATATATGTATCCGCTATTTCAGCTTGAACTACAGCGACGAAGGCGCTGACGCTGTCGTCATGGGCACATATTCTGATCGTCTCCGCCACCTGCTCTCCCGTTTGATCAAAGGTAAAATCAGCTGGATTCCTGGCTTCCACGACCGCCGGCATGATAGCTCTTAACTTTCCAATAGATCCCGAAGAGAGCTTTGCCAGCTCCAGCCCATTCTCATAACAGGCATCAGTACCCGTGACCCCCATTGAGCCCGCATAGCTAATGAGCATTACTCCCGTCCCTTTTGGCAGAGGTTGCTTGGCAAAAGCCCTGGCAATATTGAACATATCCTGATTGTCCTTCGCCCTGATGACACCACTTTGCTTGAAAGCAGCGTCGTATACCTCTATCTTCCCCGCCATCGAAGCCGTATGTGAGGCAGCCGCTCTTTTTCCCTTATCTGTCCTCCCTCCCTTTAGAGCAATGACAGGTTTCCTCCTGGTTACTTCCCTGGCGACATCAATAAACTTGCGCCCATCCCTGGCATCTTCCATATATATGCAGATGACTTCTATGTCATCATCATAACCGAGAAATGCCAGCATGTCCGACCCATCGATATCCACCTTATTTCCAACGGTTGCGACAATGCCAAAGTCCATAACCCTTCTAAGCCCCCAGAGAATTCCCGCGGCATACACTCCCGCCTGCCCTATCAATCCAACGCGCCCCCTCTTTAAATGACCGACGAGTCCTATAGACTGAACCATATTGATATTCGTATTAATTATGCCGGAGCAGTTGGGACCAACCATTCGAGTAGCGGAATTGACCAGGCTCTGTTTCATAGCCAGCTCAATCGCCCTTCCTTCACTCCCCATCTCGGCAAAGCCAGCGGCTTCATTGACAATGAACTTTACCCCCCCAGCGCAACACTTCTCGACCATCTCGGGAGCCGCCCTGGCAGGCACGATGACGACAGCCACATCGATCTCATCTTCAATATCCAGAATGTCCACATAGGACTTCATGCCCTGTATATATTTCGCATTCGGATTAACGGGGTACAGCCTCCCACTATATCCCTGCTCAATCAGGTTTCTGAACACATTGTAGCCCAGCTTTCCTTCCGTGCCCGATGCACCTATCACCGCAATGCTTTCAGGATAAAACAATTTGTTCAGGTCTTTATTTCTTTGCGCAATGTCGTTGTTCAACGAAAGCCTCCAACATGACAAATTTTGTCTGCATGACGGGTACTGTAACCCACTGATTGCTAGCGGGAAGAGTTATTCTAGCCAAAATACAGAGAGAAGGCAAAATGATGCAACGGAAGCAAGAAACGGTTAGTTCAGAAGTTGATTTTTGCACGGAATTTTGCTAGAGTTCAAACAGTTTTTGTCCCCAGTGAAGTATATATAAGGAGAAGGAGGTATCATTTCATGGCAGAAGACAAAGGCATGCTTTCCATGATGGAGGA
>JAGGYM010000019.1 GCA_021162545.1 Dehalococcoidia bacterium
AGGATTTTGTAGCAACGGTAGATGATAGAGTATGCATAAGGTGCGGTCGATGTGCCACAAGTATTTGTGGAGCAAGAACGCTGGAGGAAAATCCCCTGCGGATTGTTATTGACTCGCGCTACTGCACTGGGTGTGGGTTATGTCAGGCAATCTGTCCCGCAGATGCTATCAGCATAATTGAACAACCGCATCCCGTGATGGGAATTAGTTTTCAAGAGGAGTAGGAAGAGAGCTGGAGAGCATGACTAGGGGGTAGGAAATAGTGGATACAGTCAGGGTAAGCATTAATGGCCAGGAGATATGGGTAGAGGAAGGAGTAACGGTGCTGCAAGCTGCAAGGGAAGCAGGGATTTATATCCCAGCCCTGTGTTTTTGGCCCGGCTTGCAGCCTGTGGGGGAGGTCGAGCCCGATGAGTCCATCTACCGTGCCGATGAAGTGATTAAGAATGATAGCTCGGAAGTGGAAGTCCATGGATGCCAGCTATGCCTGGTAGAGGTTGAAGGGAAGGCTGATTTGCTCACGTCCTGTAATACGAAGGTAGTCGATGGCATGGTAGTTTGGACAGACACAGATAGGGTGCAAAAGAAGAGGCGCGAGAATTTAATCCACCTCTTGGCTACCACGGCTCACCCCAGTGTATGTCTTACCTGTGACCGGGTGGTGGGTTGTCCTCCCTTTAGTCTGTGCGTGCGTAGTGCACGCGTACCCAACAGGTGCGTATATTGTCCCATGTATGGCGATTGTGAGCTATACGATGCAGCTGTACATATAGGGATAATGAATGTAACAGTTCCTTATTCCCCGGCAAATCTGCCCATCGTGAAGGACCAGCCCTTCTTCGTACGTGACTACAACTTGTGCATTGGATGCCTCAGGTGTGTAAGAATCTGCCGGGAAGTGCGAGGGGTTGATGCTCTGGGATTCGTCTTTCGCGATGGCAAAGTTGTAGTTGGGACTAAGGCACCTACTTTTGACGAATCGGCGTGTGAGTTTTGCGGCGCTTGTGTGGATGCCTGCCCCTGCAGCGCCCTCTACGCCAGGTCTGAAAAATGGAAGAGAGCGGAACAAACCATCACGACTACTTGCCCCTTCTGTGGAGTTGGTTGTCAGATGGAAGTTGGGGTGCTGAAAAAGCACATTGTCCGGGTTAGAGGAAAGAATACAGATACTCCCAATGATGGCCAACTCTGTGTCAAGGGGAGATTCGGCCTGAGTTTTGCGGAAAGTCAAGACAGGTTGAAGACTCCACTGGTCAGGAAGGGAGGAGAGCTTGTCCCCGCTAGCTGGGAGGAAGCACTGGCTCTCGTGGCCGAGAAGCTGCCTCAGTATAAGGGCAGTAGCTTCGCCCTTCTCTCTTCTGCCAAGTGTACCAACGAGGAGAATTACCTCGCTCAGAAATTTGGCCGGCTGGTGATGGAAACCAATAACATAGACCACTGTGCTCGCTTGTGTCACGCCTCTACTGTCGCTGCACTTGGTGCTGCCTTTGGAAGCGGGGCTATGACGAATTCTATCAAGGAGATAAGAGAAGCTGGGTGCATTCTTGTTATAGGCTCGAATACTACGGAAGAGCACCCTGTCATAGCGCTCAAGATAAAAGAGGCGAAGAGGAGAGGGGCCAAGCTCATCGTGGCCAATCCAAGGTGGATAGATCTCTGTAGTCTTGCCGATATCTGGTTAAGACATAAACCGGGTAGCGATGTTTCTCTTGTGCTCGGCATGTGCCAGGTGATAATCAAAGAGAAATTGCTCGATGTGGACTTTATCAAGGAACGGTGCGAGGGATTTGAGGAATTCGAGAACTCGCTCGACACTTTCTCGTTGGAGGAAGCTGCCTCAAAAACAGGCTTAGAGGCATCATCGATAAGAGAAGCCGCCCTGCTTTATGCAGAAAACAGCCCCTCGTCAATCATCTATTCCATGGGCATAACTCAGCACTCTCATGGGACAGATAACATCCTCTCACTGGCAAATCTCGCCATGTTGACAGGGAATGTCGGTCGTCCTTCAACTGGCATCAACCCCCTCAGAGGGCAGAATAACGTTCAGGGGGCCTGTGATATGGGAGCCCTGCCGGAATTTTTCCCTGGCTACCAGGCCGCACAGGATGCTTCTGCCAGGAAGAAATTTGAGGATGCCTGGGGCAGAAGTCTGCCTGCTCAAGCGGGGCTGACGGTAGTGGAGATGTTTGATGCCATCCTTGAGGGAAAGGTGAAGGCACTGTACGTCATAGGTGAAAATCCATACCTCAGTGAACCCGATGGTAACCGCGTGGTCAAAGCGCTTGAGAAGCTGGATTTCCTGGTAGTTCAAGACATTTTCCCTTCGGAGACGGCACGTCTGGCCCATGTAGTTCTGCCGGCAGCGAGCGCCCTGGAGAAAGAGGGAACATTCACCAATACTGAAAGAAGAGTTCAGAGGGGGAGAAGGGTACTGGACCCTGCAGGTGAATCCCGTCCGGATGGGGAAATTATCTGTGAGATAGCCAAGAGGATGGGGGCAGGGAAAGAATTCTCCTATAGCAGCCCGTCGGAAATAATGGATGAAGTCTCGAAGCTTGTGCCAATCTACGGTGGAATAAGCTATGAAAGACTGGATAAGGCTGGCCTCCAGTGGCCTTGCCCAGATGCCAGCCACCCAGGGACTCCTTACCTGCACAGGGGGCAATTTAGTCGGGGAAAGGGGAAATTCCATGTCGTGGAATGCAAACCTTCGATGGAGTTACCTGATGAGGAATATCCCTTCCTCCTTACCACAGGACGAGGGCCTTTCCATTTTCAAACCGGGACTATGACCCGGA